>DASWBC010000177.1:0-1867 GCA_036390815.1 Gemmatimonadaceae bacterium | reverse complement strand
TTGTAGATCGAATCGATGCGGACGACATCCACTGGCAGCGTCTTGTCCACAGCGTGCTGATCGGCTTCGACATAGCCGCGACCACGGCCGACGTACAGCTCGACGTTGATCTCGCGGTCACCCTGCAGTGTGAAGAGGTGCTGGTTGCGATCGACGATGGTGACGCCCCCCTGACCCTCGATGTCGGCGGCCGTTACGGGGCCCGCTGAATTCTTGGTGATGCGGAGAACGGTGTTCTCGACACCCTCATCGAGAGTGAGCGTGAGCGTCTTGAGATTGCCGATGATCTGGTGGACATCCTCGACGACGCCCGGGATCGTCTGGTGCTCGTGCAGAACGCCGTCGATCCGGAATCCCCACACGGCCGAGCCGCGCAGCGACGAAAGGAGAAGTCGCCGCATGGCGTTCCCCAGGGTGTGTCCGAATCCGCGCTCGAGCGGCTGAAGACGAAATTCTGCGATGTTGGGATTGTCTTCGCGCTTCGTCGCTTCGACTAGCTGCGGACGGACAAGTCCCCGGAGATCAATTGCGGTTGCCATTTTTTTCGATTCCTTAAACGTGCCACCCCGCCCCTAACGCGCGGTGAGCCCGTAACGAGAGTTAGGGTCTCGTCCTACTGTATGGTTTCAATACCACTGCGAATGCGATTGTACTGCGATACTGCGACTGCCGGGCGTAGCTACTTAGAGTAGAGCTCGACCACCAGCTGTTCCTGCGCGGCGATCGGGATATTCGGCCTGGTCGGTCTCTCGAGCATCCTGCCGCTGAAGGTATCGCGATCCACCGCGATCCACGAAAGCGGAGCGCCACGGCCCGACTGATCCATCGCCGCCATTACGCTCGCCTGCTCGCGCGACTTCATGCGGACGCGAATCTCCTGTCCCGGCTGCACGAGGAAGCTCGGAATGTCCACCGACTTCTGATTCACCTCGACGTGACGGTGCCGAACGAGTTGGCGCGCTGCCTTGCGGCTGCCCGCGAATCCCATGCGGTAAACGACGTTGTCGAGGCGCGACTCCAGCGCGGCCAGGAGGTTGTGTCCCGTGATTCCCGGGAGCGGTGCGACCCGCTCGAAAGTATTACGGAACTGGCGCTCACTGACCCCGTAGATGCGCTTGATCTTCTGCTTCTCACGGAGCTGCTTCGAGTACTCCGACAACTTGCGACGGCGGGCCGTCGACGAGCCGTGCTGGCCCGGAGGTGTCGGCCTGCGCTCGACCGGGCACTTCTCGGTGAAGCACTTCGTCGCCTTGAGAAACAGCTTTGTTCCCTCGCGGCGGCACTGTCTGCAGCTCGCATCTGTATAACGCATCGGCTAGACTCTCCGACGCTTGGGGGGCCGGCAGCCGTTGTGCGGAATCGGCGTCACGTCCTTGATGGATTTGACCTGTAGGCCGGCGGCGACGAGCGCCTGGATCGCGGACTCGCGTCCCGATCCCGGTCCCTGCACTCTCACGTGCACGCGCCGAACACCGAGCGTCACGGCTTCGCGTCCGGCCTGCTCGCCGGCAACGGTGGCCGCGAACGGCGTCGACTTCTTCGAACCCTTGAAGCCCGCCTTGCCCGACGATCCCCACGAAATGGTATTCCCGTGCGAATCGGTGATCGTGATCGTGGTGTTGTTGAACGTAGCGCTGACGTGGGCGATTCCTTCCGCCTCGATGATGCGCTTTACCTTCTTTCCGATAGCCATAGTTACTTCGTTACCTTCTTCTTGCCGGCGATTGCGCGGCGTGGGCCCTTCTTCGTGCGGGCGTTGGTGTGCGTGCGCTGACCACGAACCGGGAGGCCGCGGCGGTGACGGATACCACGGTAGCTGCCAATGTCCATGAGGCGCTTGATGTTCATCGCGATCTCGGTGCGCAGC
>DASWBC010000176.1:0-9677 GCA_036390815.1 Gemmatimonadaceae bacterium | reverse complement strand
TCGGATACGTCAGGGAAGTAGCAAGAACCCATTGGGCGACCATTGGACTTGGTGGTGCCGGGACCCTCAATTTCGTCCCGGCTTCCCTCGAGCCGTACTACGGTTCGCAGCATCCAGTCGGTACTTTCATCTTTGTCAGGGCCCGGCCTTTTCATTCAGGTAAACCCGCGGTGCACAAGGACGAGATGAGCGGAATGCAAATGAAGCGAGATCGTGAGTAGAGGTTTTCGCCTCGTTGTCGCGCTCGTTCTGCTGTTGTGCCCGGACCGCGCGTGGGCACATGCTCTCCTCAAGCGCAGTGACCCCGCAGCTGGTTCCACGACAACGGGCTCACCGCAGTTCATCCGCCTCTGGTTCTCCGAGCGGCCGGAGCTTCGGATGACGTTCATTTCATTCACGGACGCGAGTGGGCGGGCGTTCGCGCTGGGTGCGCCAACGGCCGATCCGAGCACGCCGCTCGGGATTTTCCTTAGGGTCTCTGAAACTCTTCCGCCCGGACAGTATACTGTTTCGTGGAGAACCGCCGCCTCAGACGGACATCTATCGCGTGGAACCTTCAGCTTTGTCGTTGGGCCTGGACTGCCTGTATCAATGCATCGGCAGCCGGCGCAGGCCGGCACAGTTGCCACCGCCTTCCCTAACGGCATGGCGTCATCGATGGCAAAGGTGGACAAGGAAGAATCCGAGGCTTCTTCCTCGGTGCCCAACTCCCTCGCCCGTGCGTTTTCGTTTGCCGGTCTTCTGGTCCTCATCGGCGCAACGACATTCAGAACCTTGGTTCTCCCGCGAGCTCGTGGGACAAACCCGGACCTGGCTGTACGCATGGAACGCCGCGCGGCCGTCATCGGGTTGACAGCCAGCGTTCTCGTCATCGTTACCGCGTTTGCCAGAATAGGTCTCGAGTCGGAAATGATGGCCGGAGTCGCCGGCATGCAGACGATGAGCATGACGGAGATGGTTTTGCATACTCGGTGGGGATTCGCACTCCAGCTGGAGCTTGGAGCTGCGCTCGTAGCGCTCGTCTCCTTCGCTATCGCCATACGGCAATTTCGCGGCGCCTGGATGGTAGCGGGCATTTCAGCGATCGTGCTCGCGGTGACGCCGGCACTGGCTGGACACGCTGCTGCGAGCCCGAGATTTACATCATTGCTGATCGCCAGCGATTTCCTTCACGTGCTGGGCGGAGCCAGCTGGCTTGGGAGCCTGCTCTGCGTGATGCTGATCGGCGTGCCCATATCGCTAACGCTCATGGGAGCGGAGCGCTGGCAATCCATAGCCGCTCTTGTAAATGCTTTCTCTCCCGTTGCGCTGTCGGCCGCGGCCATCGTTGTCGTCAGCGGGGTCATAGCGTCGTGGGTGCACGTGCAGCATCTCACCGCCCTTTGGCAAACCTCGTACGGTCAGGTCCTAGTCGTGAAATTGGCTCTGGTTGTGCTCACCCTGGTGACGGGAGCATACAACTTTCGCAGAGTGCAGCCCCAGTTGGTCAGAGAGGAGGGAACCGCCCGACTTCGCAGATCAGCAGTACTCGAGCTGGGCCTCGGCTTTCTGATCCTCATCGTCACTGGATTCCTAACGGGGATTTCACCCTGACTCGGATAAACGTGGTCAGCCCCCCCCGGTTATTTTGGATTCCCGACAGATTCTTTGCCGGCTAAGGTGGTACACAGTCATTTCGAGCACCCCTTACACGAACACCATCCGCGCTGTGTAGATTGCCAGCCGTGATTCGCCGCGTTTTCTCCATCAACCTGATCATCGTTCTTCTAGCGCCGTGGATCGCGGCGCTGAGCGGCGCGGCAACTTCGGCTGTGCCCTGCCCGATGCATCGCTCCGGCGAAACAGCAGGGCACGGGCACGCCGCACATATGCGCGCCGGAGATGACGCCGGCAACGATCACCACAGCCAGCATCACGGGACTTCGGCGCGCGGCTGTAACTGCGTCGGTGAGTGTGGACGCTCCGGCGCATCATTCACCATTCAGGCGCGCGAGCTCTCTGAGGCAGCCACTCGCATGGCGCCAGAGCAAGCGATCGCCACCGAGCGTCGTGGTCCCGACGCTGCCGTCCGTCTCCTCCCTCCCGCAACCGGTCCCCCTCTGCGTCTCTCTGTCCGATCCGACGCTGATTGAGCCCCGGAAATCCCGGGTGCCCTCACAACAAAAGGGAGACGTAAACAATGCTATTTCCGGACGTGTCTGTTTCGGAGCTTTGCTCCGCGTGTTCGTTCCGCTTATTGCCAGTTATGTTCGTTTTGATGCTTCCGCTGACCGGGTTGCACGCCCAGGAGCACGAAGACGATCACGACCACGATCATCTGCATTTCGCTCATCCGATGGTGACGGAGTCGCCGAGTCCTGACACGAAGATCCGACTGGACTACCTTGGAACTCGAATTAGCGATGTAACCGACCTTCGCGAGCACGTTGTTCGGCTCGAAGGTGAGTACGCCTTCAATCACACAGTCAGCGTTGCGGTGGTGACTCCCTTTGTCTGGCGGACGGCGCCGCAGGCTGCACGGGCCACTGGACTTGGTGACATCGAAGTTTCGCTCAAGGCAGCGAGCCTCATGTTTGGGGACAGAGGTCTTCTCCTCGGCGGCGGGCTCTCGTGCGCGCTTCCAACGGGCAACGATTCGAAGGGAATCGGGAGTGGACACATCGTCGAGCTCGAGCCCTTTCTGGACCTCGGCTACAAGCGGAACGCCTTCGAGTTCGTCGGCCTCACGCGAGCATCATCCACTTTCCGCCGCCGGGCCGGGGAGGAAGTCGAGCGCGCGCTCGCCTTCGACTTCTCAGCGCTGTATCAAGTCCAGCCGCGACTCGAAGCTCTGATCGAGCTGACAACCGAGCGAGCGCTGGCAGGCCCTGATGCAGGGCTGCCCCACACGTCTATTGCTCCGGGGTTGAAGGTGTATCCGTTTCCAAACCGGCGGCTCATGTTCGGAGGAAGCCTGTTGCTCGGCACGGGAGCCGTCCAGGAAACGCGGGCGGTGCTATTGTCGGGGTTCTACCATTTCTAGTCGAACGGAAGCAGAAGTCGTCGGCTTGGCCACACCCTGGTGGCTGGCCGATAGTCTTCAGCTGGAGCCCAACTAATGCTCAAAAAAACCCAGTATTGACATAACAATTAATCTTGATATATTAGGAGCCATGGCCACGGTAGCCCACTCCCGAACCGACCGAGCGATCGAGCTCTTTCATGCCCTTTCCGACGAGACCAGGCTCGAGATCATCGAGCTGCTTCGCAAAGGAGAGCGGTGCGTTTGCGAGCTGACCGACACGCTCGACGCTGCTCAGTCTCGCTTGTCGTTCCATCTCCGGGTTCTCAAGGACGCGGGAATCGTCCGCGACCGGAAGGATGGGCGGTGGGTTCACTACGAGCTGGTCCCTGATTCGTTCGAAGAGATCGAAATCCTCGTCTCCGAGATGAAGCCACGCGTAGTCGATCGGGCTACGAGCTGCTGCGCCTGATTTTTTTTCACTCATACATCAACAAATCTTGTTCGGAGGTTACGTGACGGCTCCTGATTCAACACTCAAATCCAGCGTCAAAGAGAAATACGGCCAAGCCGCGCTTCGCGTCAGCGAAGGCGCAACGGCCACATCGTGCTGTGGCTCGAGCGCCTGTTGCGGCGCAACAACGGAGGCATGGGATCCTATTACCTCCGACCTCTATGACGAGAAGCAGAAGGCGGGCATCCCCGTCGAAGCAGTACTCGCGTCGCTCGGCTGCGGAAATCCTACCGCGCTCGCCGCGCTGAAGGAGGGTGAGACCGTTCTCGACCTCGGCTCCGGCGGCGGAATCGATGTGCTTCTCTCCGCCAAACGCGTCGGTCCCACCGGCAAGGCCTATGGCCTCGACATGACCGATGAGATGCTCGCGCTCGCCAACGAGAACAAGCGCCGAGCGGGCGTCGAGAACGTCGAGTTCCTGAGAGGAGAAATAGAGCAGATCCCCCTACCTGACGCGTCGGTAGACGTCATCATCTCCAATTGCGTGATCAATCTCTCCGCGGACAAGCGCAAGGTGCTGCAAGAGGCCTTTCGCGTCCTGAGACCGGGCGGCAGATTCGCCGTGTCGGATGTCGTCGTTCGTGGCCACGTTCCGGCCGCTGTGAGAACGAATATGGAGCTGTGGATCGGCTGTGTCGCCGGCGCGCTGGAAGAGCGTGAATTCCTGGATCTGCTGCGCGAAGTCGGATTCGCAAAGCCATCGATCGAGCCGACGAGGGTCTATAAGGCCGAAGATGCAGCGGCCTTCCTGAGCGGAAGCGGTCTCGACGCCGTCGAATTCGCATCCCAGATCGATGGGAAGTTCATGGGAGCGTTCGTGCGCGCGACGAAGCCGCTGGCGCAATGCTGCGGTCCTGACTGCTGCTGATTTAGGACGGCATCGCGCGGCTAAACGCGCGGGGCCATCGCGGAGGGTTTAGTGCGAATCAGAAATGCGACGAACGCGGATTTATCCGCCGTCGAAAGCCTGCTTTCGGCGAGCGACCTTCCGCTCGATGGGGTCCGGGACAACTTCTCCACGTTCATCGTGGCTGACGTCGCGGGCGAAGTAGCGGGAGCGATTGGCCTCGAGGAGTTTGGCTCGGTTGCCCTGCTTCGCTCGGCCGTGGTCTCGCCTGAGCATCGCAGAAGCGGCATCGGTCGTTTGCTGGTCGAGCGGCTGCTCGAGCGCGCCGAGAAGGCGGGAATCGGGGAGCTCTACCTGCTGACGACGACCGCCGAGGAATATTTTCCGCGCTTCGGGTTCACACGCACGACACGATCAGCGGTTCCCGATGCGTTGAAGGCATCCGCGGAATTCCAGGGAGCGTGTCCCGATACTGCGGTGGTGATGACGCGCCGCTTCGGGACAGCCCCCAGAGCACGGGCCTGATGCGGTACGCGCTGATCTCCGACATACACGCGAATCTTCCCGCGCTTCGCGCGGTCCTGGCCGACATCGACGAACGCGCCGACGTTGACGCGATCTATCATCTCGGCGATCTCACCGGATACGCGCCGTGGCCGAATGAAGTGGTAGCGCTGCTGCGCGAGCGGGCCATTCCAGGCATTTCCGGGAACTACGATTCAACCGTCGCAACCGATTACAAGCACTGCGGGTGCAGAGCAGATACGCCGCACGACGAAGAGCTATCGCACCTCTCGTTCGAGTGGACCCGCTCGCACGTCACGGCGGAGACGAAGAAATATCTGGGGAGTCTTCCCTTCCGCCTGGACATTCGGCCGTTCGGCGGCCATGTGTCGGGCCCAACGATTACCCTCGTGCACGGCAATCAAACGCTGAACACGGTTTACGTGACCGCTGACCGATCAGACTCCTTTCTCGAGAAGATGGCGAAGGATCTCGGCGCCCGTGCGGAGGATGTCATTTGCTTTGGGCACACCCACAAACCGTGGCAGCGTGTGGTCGGGGGAGTTCAGTTCATCAACACCGGTAGCGTCGGCCGTCCCAAGGACGGAGACCCGCGCGCGTGCTACGTGTCGCTCGCGATCGATGGATCGGATACGCGGGTTGAGTTCGTGCGGGTGTCATACGACATCGAAGAAGCCGCGCGCGCGATTCGTGAAAGTGAGCTGCCGGATGAGTTTGCGGACGTTCTGAGGTCGGGTGGAACCGCGCCGCTTCCCGCCGCAAGATAAACGCGCGCTCCAAGCGACGTGATGGCACTGTTTACGTTACTGCGCCGGCCGGGAAGTCGGTAATGTCCTCTGGGTCGCACCAGCCGCGGCGCGGAGTCGGCGTCGCACTCGCCGCTGCGGCGTTGTTCGGGGCGAGCACTCCAATCGCCAAGCTTCTGTTGGAGAGCACGTCCCCACAGCTGCTGGCCGGACTCCTTTATCTGGGGTCCGGCACGGGGTTGCTTCTCGTCTGGGTGTATGGACGGCGCTCAATTAAAGCTGTTCGTGAGACCGCGCTTGCACGGCGCGACATATCGTGGCTCCTCGGCGCGATCAGCTTCGGCGGAGTGCTAGCGCCATTGATGCTGATGATCGGCCTTACACGAACGCCGGCATCGGGCGCCTCGCTCCTGCTCAATCTCGAGGGAGTGTTTACAGCGCTTATCGCATGGTTTGTCTTTCGCGAAAATTTCGACCGTCGCATCGCGCTTGGAATGCTCGCGATTATCGCCGGCGGCATCATTCTCTCCTGGGAGGGTCGTCTGTCTTGGGGCGGGTTGGCTGGACCGCTCGCGGTCTCCGGAGCGTGTCTCTGCTGGGGGATCGACAACAACCTGACCCAGAAGGTCTCGGCCGGTGATCCTGTGCAGATCGCCATGCTCAAGGGGCTGGCGGCGGGAAGTCTCAACACGGCGATCGCGCTCTTCGGGGGAGCAGACTGGCCACCAGTTCCAGACATCATTGGAGCACTCTCTCTGGGCTTCCTGAGCTACGGGGTCAGTCTCGTGCTTTTCGTGCTGGCTCTGCGTCATCTCGGGACCGCCCGCACGGGAGCGTATTTTTCCACGGCGCCGTTCGTCGGCGCGGTACTTTCACTCGTCGCATTCCACGAGCGCCCTACTCCCCTTCTGCTGTTCGCGGCGGCACTGATGGCGATAGGCGTCTGGCTACATCTCACAGAGCGGCACGAGCATGAGCACCGACACAAAACGATGGAGCACGACCATACGCACGTGCATGACGAGCATCATCGCCACTCGCACGATCCCTCCGACCCGCCAATTACGGACCCGATTCCTCACACTCACTGGCATCGACACGAACCGCTCGTGCACGCACACGCTCATTATCCGGACATCCACCACCGGCACGATCACGATTGAATGGGATGCGGCTTTCTCGAATGAGTAAATCGATCCTGCTGTTCACGGCTTTAGTGCCGTCGATCACGCTAGCGCAAGCCGGCGCCTGTTCCGCCAACGCGAAAACTCTCACACCGAGCTCCTGGCGCGTATCCGCGACGGCTGCGCAGCCGCAACCCAGTCCGGGATTCACGCTGGTGGCCGAAGTGGTGCTGCCAGGGCCCGCCAATCGATTCGATTACCAGAGTATCGACAGCACTACGCGCCGCCTCTACATGAACCATATGAACGCCGGACGTACGATTGTCTTCGATCTCGATGCGGGACACGTCGTCGGTCAGATCAAGGACGTCCCTCGGTCAACGGGAGTGACCGCGGTACCTGAGCATCACGCCGTCTACATCTCCGCGGCTGGGGCGCATGATGTGGCTATCGTTGACGACCGGACTCTCGCCGTCGTGTCTCGTGTCGGTGGCATTGGGTTTCCCGACGGAATCGCGTACGCGCGGGATGTCGACAAGGTTTTCGTATCCGACGAGTCCGGCGGCGCGGATGTCGTCATCGATGCGAAGACCCGCGCCAAACGCTCGACGATCGATCTTGGCGGTGAAGCCGGAAACACACATTACGACGCAGTCTCACACTGCATCCTGGTCGCGGTGCAAACACGCAACCAGATCGTCGCGATCGATCCTGCCGTAGAACGAATCGTCGCGCGCTACAATCTATCTGGTTGCGACCAACCTCATGGGTTCACGATCGCCGAACAGGATCGCCTCGCGTTCGTCTCATGCGAGGGGAATGCGGCGCTGTTGGTAGTCGATCTCCGCACGATGAGAATCGTTGATCGCAGGAAAGTCGGCGACGACCCAGACGTTCTTGCGTGGGATTCGGTTTGGCGACGCCTATACGTCGCGGCGGAATCGGGCGTCCTGTCTGCGTGGTGGCTGGATGGCTCGACACTACGGCCGATCGGCGAGATCAGGGCGCCTCACGCGCACACCGTCGCAGTCGATCCTGTGACACACCGCGTCTTTCTACCGCTGGAAAACGTTCTTGGAAAGCCGGTGCTCCGCATCTTTGCGCCCCTAGCGCGCTGATTGCAGCGTTGCTCCACTCTTCTTTAGCCGGGCGGCCACGGCTTCGGCCTGGGCAAAGACGCGGAGGAGATTCTCGCCCGCCAGCTTCCTGAGATCCGCGTCCGACCATCCGCGTCTGGCCAGCTCCGCGAACAGCGCCGGAAAGGTCGAGACATCCTCGAGTCCCTGCACTACTTCGGTAATTCCGTCGAAATCGCTTCCGATGCCGACGTGATCGACGCCGGCGACCTTGCGCACGTACTCGACCTGATCGGCCACTTGTGAAAGAGTTGCGCGCGGCTCGGGATGAGCGGCCCGCCACTGCTTCACTTCCCGCGTGATCGCGGCGGTGTCATTGCCATACTTTGCCTGCAGGTCTTTCATCACCGGGCGGGTGGATTGGTCGTACAGAAGGACAGCCGGTGATACGAAACCGGTGACGAATGGCACCATAACTATTCCGCCGTTCGTCGTCACCCGCCGGAGAATCGAGTCCGGCACGTTGCGCGGAACATCAACGAGAGCTCGGGCGCCTGAATGCGAGAATATCACCGGTGCCTGGCTCACGTTCAGCGCCGCGCTCATCGTTCCCGGTGAGACGTGGGAAAGATCCACCAGCATGCCGAGTCTGTTCATCTCGCGCACGACGCTGTCACCGAACGGGGTCAGCCCCTTGTGCTTCGCGGAATCGAGAGCCGCGTCAGCCCAGTCGAGCGTGACGTTGTGCGTGAGGGTCATGTAGCGAATACCCAACTCGTAGTACATGCGCAATGCGCCGAGCGAGTTCTCGATGGCATGGCCGCCCTCGAGTCCGAGAAGGGAGCTGATCCTCCCCTGCCTGAAGTCGCGCCGTATATCGCCGGAACTGACGGCAAGTGAGAGCCGGTCGGGATATTTCGCTATGAATCTGCGCGCGATGTCGATCTGCTCCAGCTGCACTCTGGCGTAGCCCGAGTCGCGATACTCGCCCGGCGTGTAAACCGACCAGAACTGCGCGCCGACCATGCCTTTCTTCAGTCGATCGAGATCAGTGTGCCCGGGCGTACGCTTGCGAAGATCGTAGGCATCGACGTTTCCGCGCGCGATTGAATCCTCACGGATTCGCCAAGGCAGATCATTGTGTCCATCGATGAGCGGAGTCTGGCTGAGAATCCGCCTGGCTCGCGCCAGGTATGGGTCGGTCGCTGGCGACCCCGTTTGTGCCTGGAGCGGACGCGCGGTGCCGATCAAGAGCAGAACGCTTAGCGCGCCGGCGAGCGTCCTCAGTGGGCGCTGTTTGCTCAAGGCGAGAAGGAATTGTGAGTGCATGGCGCGTAAACTAACGGTCGTACCTCATGATCGCTGACGCTCGATTCTAGGGGATGAGTGTAGGCCCCGGTGGCGTATCCAGGAGCTCCACCGCCTGGATACTGTCTTCTTCGGCTACTACCAGCCGAATCGGATGAAGCCATTGGAGCCATGGCATCATTCCGCCAGCGTCGTCGCGAATGAGACTGGAGTCGATCCCGCTTGCATCGAGCACCGCTTGCGCAATGTGCGCCTCGGCCTCGTTGGCAAATGTCCTGATCACGGTGTTGAGCTCCGGCAGTTCTTTCTCCATCTTCCGTCCTTGGCTGCGTGGCTGCCCTGGAAATGTGTATCAGTGACGCGTCAACTGCACCTCCTCCTGCAAAACTCCTCAGCGGATGGCATACTGTCTGCCGCGAACAGATGGTGATGCTTCCCCCCGTGACGATACTATGAAAGCCCTTTCCCGACCCTCGATGGCGTGCTGCTTTGTCTTCCTTGTGGCGGGCGTCGCCTGTCGTAAGGATCCCAAGGCC
>DASWBC010000175.1:0-5107 GCA_036390815.1 Gemmatimonadaceae bacterium | reverse complement strand
GCGCGCGGACTCCCGATCTTTGGTCCGACGCGCGAAGCGGCGCGCATCGAGACGTCGAAGCGGTTCGCTAAGGAGCTGATGGTCCGGGCCGGAATTCCAACCGCGCGCGCAGTGCAACACACCGACGCCAAGGAGGCGAAGGCGGCGCTCGCCGATTTCTCGTCTCCGGTCGTGATAAAGGCGTCGGGCCTTGCCGGCGGAAAGGGCGTGATCGTGGCGCAAAGCGCTGTCGAAGCGGAGCGCGCGATCAACGCGATGCTGAGCGACCGGGTGTTCGGCGCAGCGGGTCGCGAGATACTCATCGAAGAGTTCATGGAGGGTGAGGAGATCTCGCTTTTCGCGATCACGGATGGACACCAGGCTCTCCCGTTGCTGGCGGCGCAGGATCACAAGCGCCTGCACGAGGGTGATTTCGGACCCAACACCGGCGGAATGGGCGCCTACGCTCCGACATCGCGCGCCAAGCCGGAGCTCGTGGCGCGCGCGATGTCGGAAATCATCAGGCCGACGCTCGCCGCGATGCGGGAGGCAGGCTCTCCCTTCACAGGCCTGCTCTACGCCGGACTGATGATCACCGACGACGGACCCAAGGTCGTGGAATTCAACAGCCGGTTCGGCGATCCCGAAACGCAGGCTTTGATGCCGCTCATGGATTCGTCGCTGCTCGAATTGATCGCGGCCGTGGCCGGGGGCGGCTCGCTCAGCCGGGCACGCGCTCCCGATTGGAAACCCCTCTCCTCGGTTACGACGGTGGTGGCCGCGGCCGGCTACCCCCACGAGCCCCGGACTGGCGACGTCATCCAGCTCCCCCCGCCCGAAGAAGGTGTCGAGGTGTTCCATGCTGGAACGGCGCTGAATCCATGGACGAATGAGCTGGTGACCGCCGGAGGGCGCGTGCTCGCAGTGACCGCGGTTGCCCCGAGTCTCATCGAGGCCGCAGAGATCTCGCGATCCCACGCCGAGCAAGTGTCGTTCAAGGGAAAACAGCTGCGACGCGACATCGGTTGGAGGGAGGTCATGCGCGGTGCCCGAACTACCTGAGACGGAAACGATCGCGCGGGATCTCGACGGCGCGATCCGCGGGCGGAAGATAAAAAAGGTCTCCGTTCGCAAAGCCGATGTGTTGCGCGAAGTGAGCGCGCGCTCGATCGCGAAGCGGCTCTACGACGCCACGATCCTTCGCAGCTGGCGCCGGGCCAAGCTCGTGGTGATCGATCTCGACACTGGCGACCGACTCGTCGTGCAGCCGCGCTTCACGGGCGCTCTCCTGATCGACGACGGCACATTCACTGGATCCGAGCTCGACTATTCGACACTGCGACTCGACCTTGACGACGGCAGAGCTCTGCACTACGCCGACGTCCGCCGGCTGGGAACAGTTGCGCTGATGAATGCGGATCGTTTCGAAGAGTACTCGGGCAAGCTCGGCATCGAGCCACTTGACCGTGCATTTTCGGCCGAGCATCTATCGACAGTTCTTCGGGCGACGAATCAGCCCGTGAAGAAAGTCCTAATGGAGCAGCGAAAAATCGCAGGCATCGGCAACATCTACGCGAACGAGGCGCTCTGGAGAGCGCGCATAGACCCATCACGCCCGGGGTCGTCGGTCACCTTCGAGCAGGCAACGCTGCTACGCGATTCGATCGTCGCCGTGCTGGGTGAAGCGATCGAGGCACGGGGCACGAGCTTTCGCGACTACCGCGATGCCCGGGGAAAGCGCGGCTCGTTCGTGGAAAAGCTCGAGGCCTATGGGCGGGGCGGCCTTCCCTGCCGACGATGCGGCGCCAAGCTTGTCTCCACCCACGCCATCGATGGCCGGGCGACGACGCTGTGCGTGAAGTGTCAGCACTGAGATGATTCGCGGCGCTCCGCGGGTCGAGAGGCAGCCGACGAGCGATGCGCAGCTCGCGATAATGCGAACGAACGTGCGCGACAAAGCTGCGGACAGACCCGGCGTCTATCGCATGCTCTCGAGCGATGGCGAAGTTTTGTACGTCGGCAAGTCCAAGCAGATCCGCTCGCGGTTGATGAGCTACTTCCGATGCGACTATCCCGCGGACAAGGGCGCGCGAATCCTACGCTCGGCCGAGTCCATCGAGTGGGACTACACGCCGAGCGAGTTCGCGGCGCTGCTGCAGGAGCTGCGGCTGATCAAGCGGTTCCGACCGCGTTACAACGTAGCGATGATGCGCGACGCAAGGCATTACTCGTTCATCAAGCTGACGAAGGGAATCGCGCCCAAGATGCTGGTCGTGCGAGGTGCGTCGGGCGAGGAAGCGGGCATTTACTATGGCCCGTTCGTGGGCGCGCGCCGGGTGGGCGAAGCGGTCCGCGAGCTGAGTGACGCGCTGATGCTCCGCGATTGCCGCGCCGACATGAAGATGTTCTACAGCGATCAGGTGGAGCTGTTTCAGTTGTCTCCACGGACGCCCGGCTGCATCCGCCACGAGATCTCCAAGTGCCTCGGTCCCTGCGTCGGCGGATGCTCGGCGGCGCAATACGACGAGCGAGTGGTGCTAGCCCGCGCGTTTCTGGAAGGATCGGACGACGGCCCGATCAACATGCTGCGGGGCGAGATGGAGCGATTGAGTGCGGCACTCGAGTTCGAGCGAGCCGCGCACTACCGTGACAAGCTCGAGCGGCTCGAGGAGCTGCGGGCGCAGTTTGGCCGGCTGCGCTTCGCGGTGGAGAATCTTTCGTTCGTGTACACAGTGCCGGGGCACGAAGGAGAGGATAAGGTCTATCTCATTCGGCGGGGCGTGGTGCGGGCCGAGGTGACGAAGCCGAAGTCCTCGAAGGACCGGCGCACGATGAAGCAATTGGTGGAGGACATCTTCTCGCAGAAGGAATTGCCGGCGGCACAGGTCCCGACGCACGAGATCGACGAGCTGCTATTGCTCTCGTCGTGGTTCCGGAGATTCCCGAAGGAGATGAAGCGGACAAAGCAGGTCAGCTGACCTGCATCCAGCGGAGCCTAGGCCTCGCCTTCCCAACGCTTGACGAGCTTCTGCTCCACTCCGAGCTGGTCGAGCATCCTCGCGACTACGAAATCGACGAGATCCGATACCTGCTTCGGCCGGTGATAGAACCCCGGCGACGCAGGCATCACGACAGCTCCCGCCCGCGTGAGCCGCAGCATGTTGGCGAGATGAATCGCGCTGAGCGGAGTCTCGCGCGGCACGAGGACCAGTTTTCGCCGCTCCTTGAGAGTGACGTCGGCCGCGCGCTCGATCAGAGATCGCGAGGCACCGACCGCAATCGCCGATAGCGTTCCCATCGAGCACGGGCACACGATCATCCCCGCGGTGAGCGCCGAGCCGGACGCTGGTCGCGCGCCTCTGTCGTCGTTGGAGAACGTCTCAATGCACGAATCCCAATCATGCTTCCCTACAAAATTGCGGAGCGCGTCGATCGAGCCGAGTCCGGATTCTGTCTCGAGCAGCCGCATTCCGTATTTCGACACGATCAACGACACCGCCCGGTGTGCGGCTACCAGCTGCTGCAGCAGTCTCACCGCGTACGGCGCGCCCGAGGCGCCGGTTATTCCCACCACGATCGGTGGAGTAGTCATCTCAGCAGCCGCTCGGTGAACACAAATCCGAGGAACACGATGCTGATCACGCCGTTCATCGTGAAGAACGCGGCATCGAGGCGGGAGAAATCATTCGGTTTAACGAGCGAATGCTCGTACAGCAACAGGAGCCCCACTACGACAACTCCCGCGTAGTAGAGAATTCCCGCTCCGGCACCCAGTCCCCCGCCGGCCAGAGCGGCAACCGTCACAAAGTGCAATACGCGCGCGATGCTGAGCGCATTCGTTTCCCCGAAGGTAGAGGGAACGGAATAGAGCCCATTCTCACGATCGAAGGAAACGTCCTGTAGAGCGTACAGGATGTCGAAGCCGCTGACCCACGTTGCGACCGCGGTCGCCAGCGCGATGAGCATCCACCATGGATCGCTCCAGCGACCCGTGATCGCGAGATATCCCCCGACCGGCGCGATCGACAAACCGACGCCCAGCACCAGATGCGACCAGCGCGTGAAGCGCTTGGTGTAGCTGTAGAACAGCACCCACGCGAGCGCGATCGGCGAGAGCATGAGGCAAAGCGTGTTGAGCTGCCACGCGGCCACGAAGAACACGGCGGACGCAATCGCAACCGCTACGCCCGCCTCGCGCGCGCCCATGGTTCCCGAAGGAATTTCCCGCGACCGCGTGCGGGGATTGCGCGCATCGATCTCGCGATCGACGATCCGATTGAATCCCATCGCCGCAAACCGCGCCGTCGTGAACGCAACGACTACCCAGATCACGTCGTTCGGTGTAATTGGCGCGATGTAGCTTGCCAGCACCACTCCGACGAGCGCGAATGGCAGCGCGAATACCGTGTGGGGCAGGCGCACGAGATTCGCGTGGCGGAGCAACAGACCCTGGCCGCGCAATGTTTGTCCTTCGCGCGCCTCCGCAGACGCCAACGGATCCTTGACGGGCGTCATTGGCCTTCCTTTTTTATCGACCCCTCGTTCGGACCCAGGCCCAGCTTCGCCCACATCTCATCTACCTGCTTCTTCGTCCCGGCGTCCATCTCGATCAGTTTCGGCCAGTTGCGTGTGAATCCCTCTTCCGGCCACTTCCGCGTCGCATCGATTCCCATCTTGGATCCGTACGTGAAAGCCCTGCTGGAGTGATCGAGCACATCGATCGGCCCCATCGAGAATCTGACGTCGCGCTCAGGGTCGATGTGATTGAGCGCAACCCACCACGCCTCCTGAACGTTCCGGACATCGACCTCCTTGTCCAGCACGACGATCACCTTCGCCAGCGACATGAGCCCCTGTCCCCACATTGCGTTCATCACCTTGTATGCCTGGCCGGGATACTGCTTGTCGATCGACACGAAGACGAGGTTGTGAAAAATCCCCTCGGCCGGCATGTGATAGTCGACTATCTCGGGTACGGTGAGCTTGAGCAGCGGCAGGAAGATTCGCTCGGTCGCGTGACCGAGGTAGTAATCCTCCATCGGCGGTCGGCCGACGATCGTCGTGGCATACACGGGATTGTGGCGCATCGTGAGCGCGGTCACGTGAACCTGGGGATACAGGTCAGCTT
>DASWBC010000174.1:0-1932 GCA_036390815.1 Gemmatimonadaceae bacterium | reverse complement strand
CTAACGGTACTCCTTGCACCGACGCCGCTCCGGCATGTTCAGCGATTCCTGTTGCCGGCGTTGGCCCTTGGGCTACTGGCCATCGTGTTGTTGATGCCGCACCCGGTTCTGACGCACGGATCCCACTCTATGACCTCGGGCACAACGACGACAATCCCGAACTACACTTCGCGCGCGCTACCGAGGTAATCTTCCTCCCACAATGACGAAACTCCATCTGACCCAGCGCGAGCTGGACATTATGAGCGTGCTCTGGGACCGCGGCGAGGCAACGGTCACCGAAGTCCGGGACCTGATCGACCCGGACCTCGCGTACACGAGCATCTCGAGCATGATTCGGACGCTCGAGATCAAGGGTTACGTCTCGCATCGGCGCGGCGAGGGCAAGACGCACGTCTACTTTCCCAGGATCGAACGCGAGGCAGCCGGAGAGTCCGCGCTCGGCCGCGTGCTGGACAAGATTTATGGCGGGTCGCCAATCAAGCTGCTCGCTCACCTCGTGGAGCAGCATCGGCTGTCGGACAAGGAGCTCGCGCGCATGCGTGAGCTGCTCAAGCGCCCCGCGAAGCGGCGATAGGGGTCTCTGGCGTAGCCGGCCGTGAAGTGCCTGCGGGCTGCCGTGTAGATTAGATGCTCCCCTACGCCTTTCAAAACAGAACAAATGATCGTTCACGTGATCGACGGCACCTACGAGCTTTTCCGTCATTTCTACGGCCAGCGCAGCTGGAATGAAGGGAAGGACAAACCCTTCGGTGCCGTCGCTGGGGTGCTGCACTCGGTGCTCGAGATGGTTGAAACAGGTGCCACTCATATCGGCGTGGCCACCGACCACGTGATCGAGTCCTTCCGCAACGATCTTTGGCCGGACTACAAGACGGGCGAGGGAATTGATCGGGTGCTCAACTCTCAGTTTCTTCCGCTCGAGGACGCGCTCGCCGCGATGGGCGTCGCGGTCTGGCCGATGATCGAGCTCGAAGCCGACGATGGTCTCGCTTCGGCTGCGCATCTCGCCGCGGAAGATCCGCGGGTCGAGAAGGTCTGCATCTGGGCGAACGACAAGGATCTCGCGCAGTGCGTGCGCGGTGACCGCGTCGTCCAGATCATTCGTAAAGGGATGCAGGTCCGGAACGCCGAGGCTGTGCGCGCGAAGTTCGGAGTCGAGCCGGCGCTCATCCCGGATTTTCTTGCCCTCGTCGGCGACGCGCAGGATGGGTATCCGGGAATCCCCGGGATCGGCAAGAGCACCGCCGCGAGTCTGGTGAACAAGTACGGACCGATCGAGTCATTCCCTCCGGAGAGACTGGGAGCGGAGCGCGAACGCGCAATCCTTTTCAAGACGCTCGCGACGCTGAGAACCGATGCGCCGCTCTTCGCCAACGTCGACGAATTGGAATGGAAAGGACCGACCGCTGCGTTTACGAATTGGGCGACGCGCATCGACGACAAGCGCTTGTTGGCGCGCGCGGAAGCTGCGCTTGGGGTACGAGATGGTCGGCCCGCTGTTACTCATTATGAGGACCGACCGGTCAACGAATCCGCGCCGCCGAACTGAACGGGTTCGAAATTAAAACCGAACTGAACGCGATCCGAGATCTCAGAGGCACAGATCTCAGGCTTTAGTAAGGACGCTTGCGACGCACCGGAGTGGCGTTATCGCACAGGCGGTGGGTTGTAGGTGGTGCGCGCGCATGTACGGTCGGAGCGAAGTTGACTACCTACTGAGATCTATGCCGCGGAGATCTCGGATCGCGTTCAGTTCAGTTTTCCAGATACTGGATCGCGTTCAGTTTAGTTTTTTTGTTAAGTAGGTACATGTTTTTCGCCCTCGCGCAGTACCACCTCTACGAACCGCAATGTCGCCTCGAAGTCAACCGGATCAGCTGGTTCCCTGACCGCGACGGCCGGATTCGGACGCCTGGTCCAGGCGCGATC
>DASWBC010000173.1:0-16184 GCA_036390815.1 Gemmatimonadaceae bacterium | reverse complement strand
CGTTCTATGGCCAGATTCTTCCGCTCTGCGTACTTGAGCAGCTTGTCCGCCGCCTTTGGTCCACGCGAGTTGCAAGCAGCGAGAAAGGCGGCAGATACGAGACCGCTTCCCCGAACCAAAAAGTCGCGACGGTCGATTCCGTTGATCGAGATAAACTTGCGCGGATCGATGTTCACGTCGCGGCCGGAGGTGGTGGCGCCGATGCCGCCCGCGCGCGCCTGGGAAAGAGATGGTAGAACGGCCGTGCGTTCCGGGCTTCCGGAGAGAGCGACGGGTCGTAGTTGCCGGTGATCATCGATGTTATCGAGTACGGATCGACCGCGAACACCATGAAGACGTGAACGACGCTCAGGATGACGATCGCGAGCATGGCGATGAAGTGCCAGTATCGAGCCCACACGTACCCACCGAAGACCGCCGTAAGCGGCGCCAGCTCCACCGGCTTCCAGATCGCGATTCCGGTGACAACCGCGAGCGCTCCGAACATCGGCAACAGAAAATACGCAGCTTTCTGGAGCGCGTTGTGCTTTCCCTGGTGCGGGTGATCCTTCCGCCTGAAAGTGTAGAACTTGACCATCTGGAGGCTATCGCGAATGTCCCCTTTGCGCGGGACGAGATCGCGCCATTCGCCGTGGAGATAGATGAAGGTCAGGTACACGAGCCCGTTCACTACGAGCACCCACATCATCGCGAAGTGCCAGTGCCGGGCTCCGCCGAGCCAGCCGCCGAATGTCAGCCAATCGGGAATCGGCTTGTGCTCGAACGGATAGCAGCAGAACATCTCGCCCTTCCGTGCGAACGCCGGATAAGCGTTGAAGATGCGGAGACCACTGCCGACCATGATGATGATTGCAACCACACTTACCCAATGCGTGGTCCGGACGATCCAGTGGTGGCGCTTTCTGATCAAAGAACACCGTCCACGGGATGGCGCTTTCTGATCAATGAACACTGCCCGTGGTGCCGCTTCTTCCCCAATCTCTCCTCCGTTCCGCTCGCGGGGAAATTATATCGCGTCACGCACGGGGGTGAGCCTTCTGGTACACCTGCTTCAGCCTTTCGATGCTGGTGTGGGTGTAGATCTGGGTCGTCGAAATGGAAGCGTGCCCGAGCAGCTCCTGGACCGCGCGGAGATCCGCCCCCGCGTCGAGCAGATGCGTGGCGAAGGTGTGGCGAAGCGAGTGGGTGGAAAGCCCCGAGTTCTCGTCGATCTTGTCGAGAAACCCCTTCACCGCGTTCTGGATCGCGCGCACCGAGATGCGCTTCCCGCGATTGCTGAGGAAGAACGCCGTGCGGTCTCCCGTTGGTCCGATCGCACGCAACAGTTCGTCGCGCTTGGATTCATAGTTTCTGAGGGCCAGCTGGGCGTGATCCCCAATCGGGATGATCCGCTCCTTCCTCCCCTTCCCCCGAACTTTCACCTGCTGTGACATCAGATCGATGTCCATCCGATTGATTCCGCGCAGCTCCGACAGTCGCATTCCGGTCGAGTAGAACAGCTCCAGGAAAGCTGAATTGCGGACATCGCCAAAGCCTCCTTCCTGCGCCTTGAGCTCGGCCGCCTGGAACAACAACTCGATCTGCGCGCGATCCAGATAGCCCGGCAAGTACCTGTCCTGCTTCGGCGCGCTGACGCCGCGCGCCGGATTTGCTTCGACCTGCTCGTTCCGGTGGAGGTACTTGTAAAAGCTCCTGACCGCGGAGAGGTTCCGCGCGATCGATCGCTTATTGAGCTTCTTCCGCGTCAGATGCGCGAGAAACCCGCGGATCGCGAGTCGATCCAGCCCCTGCCAGGACCATTGCTCCACCCCGAAGTAGCGCCCGAGGAATGAAACAAATTCCTCGAGATCCCGCCGGTAGGCTATAAGCGTATTGGGAGAGACGTCGCGCTCTTTTTCGAGGTGTGTCAGGAACTCTTCGACCGCCTGCGGCTCGGTCATGAGCGGACAGAAAGCGCGCCGTGGATACTGTTTGCTTCGATCCATGCTTGCATGTCTCGCAGCGCCCGCTCCGAAAAAACCTCGCGCTTTCGCTTTTTGTCCCGGATCGGCTCCGGAAGTTCGTCAAGCAAACCGAAATTCGCATTCATCGGCTGGAAGTGCCTGGGGTCCGCCTCATTCATGTAGCGGTAGATCGCGCCGATCATCGTCGACGGTGGGGGAATTACCGGATCGTCGCCCGAAAGAATTCGAGCCAGGTTGATCCCCGCCAATAATCCCGTGGCGGAGCTCTCCGTGTAGCCCTCGACACCCGTGATCTGACCGGCAAAAAGAAGCGCCGGATCATCGCGAACCGCCAGGTGCGCGCTCAGCGCCGCTGGAGAGTTGAGGTAGGAATTGCGGTGAATCGACCCGTAGCGGAGGAATTCCGCGTCGGCGAGCCCGGGAATCATCCTGAGGACGCGCTGCTGCTCGGGAATCCGGAGCCGCGTCTGAAAGCCGACCAGGTTCCACATCCGGCCGGCGCGATCTTCCTGGCGAAGCTGCACGACGGCGTGTGCTTCGTAGCCTGTGCGCGGATCACGCAGCCCGACCGGCTTGAGCGGACCAAAGCGCATCGTGTCGCGCCCGCGCTTCGCCATCACCTCGACGGGCATACACCCCTCGAAGTAAGGGACTTCGTCGAATTCGTGGCCGTGATACTGATCCGCCGAAATGAGTGCATCGAGGAATGCGTCGTATTGTTCACGTGACATCGGGCAGTTGAGGTACGCGCCGTCGTCACCGGCGCCCTCCATCGTCTCCTTCCCGTACCGCGACCCTCGGAAGACGAGGGAGTCGTCGATCGACTCTCGGGCGATGATAGGCGCGATCGCGTCGTAAAAGGCCAGGGCGCCAACTCCCAGACGCTCGCGGATGGTCTGGGTCAGCTTCTCCGAGGTAAGCGGACCGGTGGCAATCACACATGGAGACGCGATGCTCGCGACCTCTTCCCGCACTACGCTGATACGGTGATCGGACGCGATGCGGTCGGTCACAGCGGCCGAGAAGACATCGCGATCCACCGCCAGCGCGCTGCCGGCGGCGACTCGTGCGCCGTTGGCCGCTTCGAGGATCAGCGAGCCGAGGAGACGCATCTCGGCCTTGAGCAGGCCGTGTGCGTTAGTGAGCTCCGTGCTCTTGAACGTGTTCGAGCAAACGAGCTCGGCGAGCCTGTCGGTCTTGTGCGCTGGCGTCGTAGTGACCGGACGCATCTCGTGAAGCGATACCTCGAAGCCGCGGGTGGCGAGCTGCCACGCTGCCTCCGAGCCGGCGAGGCCGCCGCCGACGACAGTGACTCGCTGTGTCACACCGCCACGGCTTCAGGCGTCGGCGCGACGTCCCATTCGTTCGCGCACTTGATGCATCGCCGGTAGTCGCCCCGCGCCTTCGTGAACTTCGACTCGGCGCCAACGTAGCCGCACTCGGGACACGTCTCCGCAACCGGCTTGTCCCACACCACGAAGTCGCACTTCGGATAGTTCGAGCAGCCGTAGAATGCCTTCCCGCGCTTCTTCGAACGACGCACGGCGATGTCGCCACCGTCTTTCGGACACTTGACGCCGGTGGGCATCGAGCGCGTGCCGCGGCACTTCGGGAACGTGCTGCAGCCGAGAAACTCTCCGGAGCGGCCATGACGGATTACCATTGGCGAGCCGCACTCGTGGCAGATCTCGTCCGTGGGCTGCGCCGGCTTGCGATCGCCGCGTAGTGGCCGCGTGAACTTGCAGTCCTTCGGATGGTTCTCGCACGCCAGGAACGGGCCGAAGAATCCGCCGCGGGGAACCAGTTTCCCTCCGCACGTCGGACACCTCTCTGTCTCGAGCATGGACAGATCGTGCGCCTCGCCAATGAGTGATTCGATGTCCGCGCTCTTCACGGATTCCGCAAACGGTCCGTAGAAATCCTTGAGCATCTTCCGCCAGTTCACGTCGCCGTCTTCGATCTTGTCGAGATCGGTTTCCATGTGGGACGTGAACCTGACGTTGAACACGTCGGGAAAGCTCTTGACCATCACCCGCTCGACCTGTTCGCCGAGGAAGGTGGGGAAAAACCGCCGCTGCTCGAGCATCGCATAGCGCCGATCGACGAGCGTCGAAACGATCGATGCGTAGGTCGACGGACGGCCGATGCCGAGGCGCTCCAGCTCCTTGACGAGACTCGCCTCCGAATAGCGCGGCGGAGGCTCCGTAAAATGCTGCGAGGGCGTGATCGCCTTTACCGGGATGTCCTCTCCCTTCTGGACCACCGGCAGTCCCTGCTCCTCTTCGAGCGCCTTTCCTTCCTCGGCTTCGCGCGATTCCTTGTAGAGCCGCTGGTAGCCATCGAACTTGACCACGCTGCCGGTCGCCCTGAACAGGAATCTGTCGAAGTCGAAATCGACCGTGGTGGTGTCGAAGATCGCGGGCGTCATTTGCGACGCCAGGAACCGCTGCCAGATCAGCTCGTAAAGCTTGTACTGATCTTCCTTGAGGTACTTGCGAATGTGCTCGGGACGGCGCGTCGGATCCGTCGGACGGACGGACTCGTGCGCGTCCTGCGCGTTCTTCGATTTGGTATCGGCATAGAGTCTTGGCGCGTCGGGAAGGTAGGCCCCACCGTACATCATCTTGATGTACTCACGCGCCTGCTCGGCGGCCGAGGACGCCACGCGGGTTGAGTCGGTGCGCATATAGGTGATGAGACCAACCGCGCCCTCCTCGCCGATCTCTATTCCTTCGTAGAGATCCTGCGCCAGTCGCATCGTCCGCTTCGATCCGAAGCCGAGCTTTTTCGCCGCGTCCTGCTGGAGCGTGCTGGTCGTGAACGGCGCCGCCGGATTCTTTCTCCTCTCCCGCCGCTTGACCTCGGTGACCTGGAACGTCTTGCGTGATTTGAGCGCGTCGAGAATCGCGTTCGCTTCCCTCTCGTTGCTGATTACCGGCTTCTTGCCATCGAGCAGATGCAGCTTCGCGGTGAACTGCTGACCAGCCTCCTCGAGGAGTGCCTCGACGGTCCAGTACTCGACTGGCTTGAACGCGCGAATCTCGCGCTCTCTTTCCACGAGCAGCCGCAGCGCGACTGTCTGGACGCGGCCCGCGGAAATCCCCTTCTTTACCGTCTTCCAAAGAACCGGGCTCGCCTTGTATCCGACGAGGCGGTCGAGAACGCGGCGCGCCTGCTGCGCGTCGACTTTCCGCTCGTCGATCTTCCCGGCGCTGGCGATCGCCAACACCACGGCGTCGCGCGTGATCTCGTGAAACAGGACGCGCCTCATCGGCGCACCATTCTTCGTTTTTATCGCCTGGGCAACGTGCCAGGCGATCGCCTCGCCCTCGCGGTCCGGATCGGTCGCGAGAAAGATCTCGCGCGAATCCCTGGCCGCGCTCTTGAGATCGGCGACGGTCTTCTCCTTTCCCGGGATCGTCACGTATTCCGGCTCGAAGCCGTTCTCGATGTCGATTCCCATCTTCTTTTCGGGCAGATCGCGCACGTGACCGACCGTCGCGCGCACCTTGTAAGCGCGCCCGAGATACTTCCCGATGGTCTTGGCCTTCGCGGGTGACTCGACGATCACGAGCGATGTCGAGCCGGGTTCCGATGGACCTTCGTCTTCGACGATTTTCGCCGCCGCGCCTTTTCTCGCGCGGGTCGGTTTCACCGCTCCAGTCTTGGAAGCGATGCTCTTGGTCGCACGCTTTGTGCTTGTTTTCGCTTTAGCTGTCTTGGCTTTCGCCATTTAATGCACCGTAGTGTTGTCGCCGCTTCCGGAAGAGTCTTCCAGGCCAGTTCCCTCCAGCAGTCCGCGCAAATCGTCGAGAGCAATCCGTCCCTCGAACTGCATGAGGGCTCTCTCGATGATGTGCTCCAGTTCCAGCCCGTTGATCGCGCCCGAGCCGTTGAGCGAGAGCAGATGGCCCCACGCTTCGGGAGCAAAGCGCCCCCGCTCGTGTGGGCCCATTACCCGGAATGTGGTCTGAGCAGGAATTCGTTCGTCCATTGGCGTTGGTTGTTATTTCATGGTCGAGGCAAGCTCGACGACTTTCGCGATCAGTTGTTGCCGTGCAAGCCTTTCCGTATCGAGAACCGTATCCGCTGTCTCGTAGAGCGCTTGCCTTTTCTGGTACAGCTCCCGTAGCGCCACGACCGGATCGCGTCCAGCCAGCAGCGGCCTGGTCTCCACCCTACGCAACCGGCGAGCAACTGCCTCGGGTGACGCTCTAAGGTATATGATACGCCCAACCGAACGCAAAAGTTCGACTGATCTTTCCTGGGTGATCCAGCCGCCGCCTGGTGACAGCACCATACCACCTGTGGCGCTCAGCTCCTGCGTCAGCGCGAATTCCATCTCCCGAAAGTGCTCCTCGCCCTTCTGGCGAAAGATCTCGCGCACTTCCATTCCCGATCGCCGCTCGATCTCCTTGTCGAAGTCGAGAAACTCTCGTCCCAGCTTCCGCGCAGCCTCTCTGCCGATCGTTGTCTTCCCAACTCCCGGAAGCCCAACGAGGATCAGATGCGGCAGCGGCGTCTTAACGTCCCTGTCTGCCACTCAAGCCAGCGACGTAGTTCTCATAATTGCGTCGCGTCTCGCCGAGCGAGTCCCCGCCGAACTTCTCGAGTAAAGCCTGAGCGATAACGAATGCTGTCATGGCTTCCGCGATTACTCCCATCGCTGGAACGGCGGTGACATCACTTCTTTCCGCCACCGCCTGCGCGGGCTCGCGCGTCTTCATCTCGATCGTTCCCAGGGGGCGCATGAGGGTGCTGATCGGCTTCATCGACGCGCGGAGCACGATTTGCTCGCCGTTGCTGATGCCGCCTTCCATCCCGCCCGCACGGTTGGTTCTCCTGCGCACGCGCCCCGCTTTCACGTTGCCCTCGTCCGGATCTATCTCGTCGTGCACATCGGATCCCTTTCTGCGCGCGCTTTCCACCCCGAGCCCGATCTCGACGCCCTTCACAGCGGGAATTGACATCAGGCCGGCGGCGAGCCTGCCATCGAGCTTCCTGTCCCACGAGACGTGTGAGCCGAGCCCAACCGGCACACCATCGCAGATGATTTCCGCGATGCCACCGAGGGTGTTTCCATCTGACTTCGCTGCGTCGATTCTGGCGATCATCTCTTGTTCCGCGTCCCGATCCAGCGTGCGGAGCTGGGATTCGTCCGCTGCCGCATTCAAATCCGCTGGCATCTTGTCGGGGCGGCGCGCGTCGACCCCGCCCAGGTGCACAACGTGACTCCCCAGGGTGATGCCGAACTCGCGGAGAAAGCGCCTGCAAACGGCCCCTGCGGCCACGCGAGCGGTCGTCTCGCGCGCGGAGGCACGTTCCAGCACGTCGCGAGCGTCATCCCGGTCGTATTTGAGCATGCCCGATAGATCGACGTGCCCGGGCCTTGGGCGCGTCACGGCACGCTTGCGGGTGGGATCTCCATCCCGGGGCGCGGGGTCCATTATCTCCTGCCAATTCTTCCAGTCGCGATTCTGGATCAACATTGCGATCGGAGAGCCGAGCGTCTCGCCGCCGCGCACGCCGGAGAGAAACTCGGCGTGATCGGACTCGATCTTCATGCGCCGGCCGCGACCGTAGCCCTGCTGCCTCCTGGCGAGCTCTACGTCGACATCGGCGACAACAAGGGCCAGCCCCGCTACCATCCCCTCGAGGATGGACACGAGCGCGGGCCCGTGTGACTCGCCGGCAGTGGTGAATCGCAGCATTAGTCTCCAAAAAGAACGAGGGGGCGCTCCCATGACAACCCCTGACGCTGCCCTGGATCCCCGGACAGGGCAAAACAAAGAGCCCGGCTTTTGGCCGGGCTCCTTGTCCAAATGATAGCTATCTGACTACGGGCAGGTCGTGGTGAACGTGTTCGGCAGCTGCGCGATGACAACTCCTCTCGCCGTAGCGGCAACGAGCACCAGCTGACCGGTGGAGGTACGGAACGCCGCCTTGATCGGACCGATGATCGGATCGCGAATCGGAATCGACGATACGCGCTGATAACAATGCGTATCGAAGATGTCGATCTGGGGCTCAGACGAAGCAGCGAACAATAGGCGCGTTAGCAGCGGGAATGAGTTCGGCCCGGTGTTGAGCGGATGAAAGTCCAGACCCGCGTTGCTCACGGTCGTGCCCAGAATGCCTTGCAGCCTGAGCAGCGGATTGAGTACGTAGGTAGAGTCGGCACGAATCGCCGAGAGCGAGCCATCGAAGTTGATTGCGACTCCCTTCACTTCCGCGAAGGTGTTGGCGATGAAGTCGGACACAGCGGTCGAAGGAGAGACCCCCTTGTCGACCACGGGGATTGGTATCACTTGAGTGACGCCTGAGAGATCAGTGAATGTGGTCTGGTAGCCACGATCCACATCGTATGCGACGGCTCTGCTGCCGAACACGCTGCCACCTTCACCGAATATTGCCCGCTGAAAGTTGCCGGAATTACGCGCAAACGTGGTATCCCGGTATCCCAGGTCGGGCAGCCGCACCACGATCGAGTACGGACCGCCCGCTGTGGGTTGGTTGTATGGCACGATCACTGTGGTGTCGATGCCGTTGGCGTCGAAGCGCACGATTTTGAGAGTATCCGCGCGTCCCTGCGACTGACCCATTGCTGGCTCGAAGAAGAAATGCGTGGTCTGGGGGTCTGTTCTCCCCGCGACGGTTACGCCGCGCGTGAGGTTCTCCCAGCGGATCGTGCCGTTGTTCAGGTTGAAGGGCGGCGTCTGGCCCGGCGTCGGTGTCGTGGTATAAGTGAGCACGGTCTCCGTGCACACGCCGCCCACAGCTATGCACGTGGCGGCCGGGAATTGTGGACGATCACTGAAATCGAACCTCGAGAGCTGCTGGAAGGGCAGGCCGCTCGTTCCGGACGTCACCGTGGTGACGCTATAGACGATGATATTGGGCAGGGCGTAGCGGAACACTTCCGCGCCATTGGCACCGACGTTCAGGTCGATGTAGCTGATGTCGGTTCCACCGGAGTTCGCTATGAGCAGCGTGTCTCCCATGTTACCGGCGCGGTCGCGCGGCCAGGCCGTAAGGCCCCAGGGCCGTGAGCCGACGATCACGGGTGTCTTGAACGATGAGTCGCCCAGGTTGAAGACCTCGACCTGGTTGCGCGTGATGTTCGTGAGGTAGAGTCGATCCTTCCCCGCGTGATAGAGCGCGTCGGCTACCTGGCCGCCCAATGGCAGCGGACGGGTGACGCCGGCGACAACGGTGACCGTATCAATTCGGTCCGCTCCGCTGGCGAGCTTCGCGTACGCTCGCACGCCGTTCGAGTTCTGAGCGAATGACTGTATGTAAGCAGTCTGCGGGAAAATGGTGTATGGCAGCTTCAAAGCGAACGTGTGCGGTTGGAAGGTCAGCTGACCGTTCGATAAGAACGTCGCCGAGTCGTCGATGGCTCCGCCAACAGTGCTTCTCACTTCGTATCCGAGCTGAGAGATGCCGCTTGGATCGTCGGCTTCGACGTGCATAGAGTCAGTTACCTCTACTCGCTTGCCGTGACCGCACGCATTGTCGAACGCCTGGCTGGTCGTACAATACGCGTTCACTACAGGAACAGAATTGATTTGAGCAGCGGTCTGAACCGTGATCGTGATGCTTGGACCGACAGCGCGCTGGCCCAATGAATCTCTCAGGAACGGCGTTATCGTAAGCGTTCCAGCAGTCGCGGTCAGAGGTATCGCGACCGTGTCCTGGAAGGTGAGCGAATCAAGAAGAGGGCTCGAATAGATGAGTGAGTCCGCCAACACGACCGGGCCGGTAGTAAACAGGCCAAGTGAGCGAACCTTGATCCCCGACTTGCCCATGACGGTCACAAGTATCGACTTGCCGATCACCGCGGAGCTGCCGGAGAACGGGCTGATGATTTTGACTTCAGGCGGCGGAACATTTCCAGTCGCGAGAACAAGCGTGTCGACCCCGGAGGTGTTGCCGGCTCCATCGACTGCGGTGGCAGTAATGGTTACGGGCGTGCCCGGAGGAACGGAACGCGATGAGAAGAGCTTGAAGGGCAGCTGGATGTTGGTTACGGCGCTCGTAAAGACGGTGTCGTAGATAAACCCGACGGCACCGATGGCCTGCACATGGATTGTCTTGAGACCGAGATTGTCCTTCGCATCGGTCGTGAAGGCTATTACGGTGTCGGCTTGACCACCGACGGCCGTCAGCGTGAGCGTTGGCGCTATGCGGTCCCGCTGGGGATCGATGGATGTCGAGTCGTTACACGCCGCGACTCCAAAAGATATCGAGGCTGCTACAGCGGCGAGAACGAGGCCGCGGCGCAAGCCGTGAGTAAGATCTATGTGCATTCGAGTCACCTTTAGCGGGTGGCTGGTGGGATCGGATTCGACGATGCGCCTGGTATCGGCGCGCCGTCGTCGATGATGTGTGGTGTTACGAGAATGAGGAGATCACGCTTTTCGTCGTCGGTACGCGTTTCGCCGAACAGTCTGCCGATGATCGGCAGATCGACGAGCAGCGGAATTCCCGACTTCGATTGCGTGGTCTGCGTGACGGTCAATCCGCCGATGACTGCGGTCTCGCCGTCGCCAACCAGGAGCTGCGTGTCGCCCGACTGCTTGCCGAAGATGAATCCAACGTCGGAAGCCGCGAGCTGCGCGTCGGAATTCTCCGCATGCAGCAGCAGCAGGATCTGGCGATTGTTGGTGATGTGCGGCGTAACGGTCAGGATGATACCGACTTGCTTCATCTGAACCGTCGCTCTCGGCTGCGCATTCGGAGTCGTCGCGCCGCTGAGATTGGCCGTATTTGCGTCGAGCACTCTGATCGGGATTTCCTGACCGACCTGGATCGATGCCTGCCTGTTGTCGAGCGTCACGATGCTCGGCTCGGCCTGTAGATCGGCCAGCCGGACTTCCTGGAGTGCGTCGAGGAAACTGGTGAGCTGGAACTTGCCGAGCGCGGTCGAGAACACGACGCTGAGCGCCGGGTTGACGACCCTGGCGTTGGCGTTCGCGATCGCAGACAGCGCGTTGCCGCCGAGCAGAATCCTGTCGCCGTTGAATGGCGTGCCGCCGCCCAATGCGTCAGGAACTCCGTCGCCGTTGGTGTCGATCGGCTTGAGCGTCGCGGGATCCGGACGCTTCACGAGCTGGCTGAAGAACTGATCCGTGCCCGTGCCAAGATCGTACGAAAGACCGATGTCTTCGATGTTCGTTCTGTTGACGAAGATGATCTTCGCCTTGATGCCGACCTGCGGAGTGCGAACGTCGAGGTTGCGCACGTACTGCAGGACTTCGGCGAGGCGCGAAGCCGTCTCCGTGATGATGAGCGTGTTGGTTGTGCTGTCGGCCGCAACAAGTCCGCGAGCGATGCACATGGGTCTGGCGGCGTTGCTGGCCACATTCCCGCCGGCCGGTGCCTGCGGGCAGTCCTTCTGCAGCAGCGACTGGATCGTCGGCACGAGCGCCATGGCCCGCGCGTAGTTGATCGATATCAGCTGTGTCTGGAGCGGCTCGGAAGCCTGGCGATTCAGGATGTTGGCGTAACTGTCAACCGTTATGATCCCGGAGAGAGCGTCTTCCGACGCGGCAAGTCCCTGACCCTGAAGGATGGCGCGCATCGCGACGTCCCAGGGTTGATTACGGATTTCCGCCGTGACTGTGCCGACCACATCCTTGCCGACGACGATCGTGCGTCCCGAGAACGCCGCGAACGACGCGATCACGTCGCGAATGTCGGTGTCCTGGAACGTTACAGTAATTGGTGGCTGCTGCGACTGCTGTGCCTGCGAGAAGAGCGCGACCGGCTTGTCGTAAGCGGCCGCTCTGATCGGGGCCGGCTCGACGGGCGTCGTATAGTCTGGTGTTTCGACCTGCGGGCTGGTCGACTCGACCTGTGAGACGACCCGTGGCGTGTTCTGGATCGATGCCAGCGCGGAGGTCGCTTCGGATCTCTGAGCGACGGCACGGGTGCTGACGGCGCGCGTCGTGGGCGGCTTCGGAACGGCAGCGTACCCTGGCTTGTTGTTCGACGACCACGACGTGTAGTCGTCGGTCTTTCCGCCGGTGACTGCGATGCGAACCTCGCCGTCGTTGCGCTTCACGGCATATGGGTGCTTCGCGTCCATTTCGATTACGACGCGAACCACATTGGGACGAAACTGCGAATAGCGAATGTTGGTGATGCCGCCGCGCGCAACCTTGTCGTAGGTGCTGCGCGACATATCCAGAATGGCTCCTTTCAGATCGACTACCACACGGGCCGGCGCGTCGAGCGTGAAGTCCTGCACTTCCGCGGCAGCATTGACGCCGATCACCACTTCAGTCTTCCCGGAGGACGGGACTACACTGAGTGAGTGAACGGTCGCTGCGGATGAAGGCAGGAACAGGAGCGCCGCTGCTGGCAGCGCTTTGAGAAAGCTCATTGACGGGGCCTCGTTTTGGTCGAATCGGCGATGATCGGCAGGATTTCCTGGCGACTGTAACCGAACTCTTCAATCGTGAAAATCACTGCTTTCTCCTGGATGGCGGCGACCCGCATTCTGCCGATCGTCTGGCCAACTCGTACTCTGTACTGGTCTTTAGACGTGACATCCCGCAAAACCGCAACAGAGTTCTGCCCCCGAGGGTCGAAAGCGACTGCCACCAGTTTCAGGTCGGTCAGGAGAGGCCTCAGATCGGAGGTCGTCAGAAGCGACACAAACGGGTCGCGCCTGCCGTCACCGTCATACGCGAAGATCTCGCGGTTGATCAACACCCGGGGCGCGGTGTCAGGGGCCGGAATTGGCGCGGTCGCGGCAGCCGGCTTCCTGGTATCGGCGGCGGCCGCCTTCCGGGTATCTATGGGAGGCGGAGCCGGCGCTTTGGGCGTGGCGGCTTTGGCGGCCGTATTCGCATTCGGCTTCGGAGCGGCCTGGGCGCGTGCCTGCGCCGAGGCTCCTGTCGCCAGTGCCGCTACAAAGATCAGAGCGAGCGAGATTGAGCGCTTCATTATTTGTTCGGCGTGGACGGTACGTATGGCGTCGTACGAGCGACGTAGGTCTGCACCTGGAACTCGGTGTCAATGAGCGATTCGCCCTTCCTTACGCGGGCCTTCGTCTTGTCAGCGATGGGATGCAGCTTGATCGCCATTGTAACCGGCGCGATGATTCGGTTGAGCGAGCCGACGTTGCTGAGGAACTGGCCAACCGGATGGTAGCCGCCGATTACGGCAAGCTTGTAACGATAGGTATCGAACTGTTCGCCCGGCAGAACCGGCATGGGCTCCACCGTAGCCAGATCGAGTCCGACGCGGCGCGCCGCCGTCGAGATGTCCTCGAGCAGAGCGGGCACCTCATTGCTCCTTGGGACGAGCTGGCGCATCACCTTGAGGCTCTGCTCGTATTCAGCGGACTGCGCGCGCAGCTTCTGCAAGCTGCCTGTAGCGATATCTGCTTTCGCCTGCTGATTCTTCCTGTCCAGCGAATCGACGTGGATCTGGGTAGCATTCAGCTCCTGTGCCTTCGGCTTGTACAGGAAATACCAGTACAGAGCGAGCACGAGCACGGCGGCCACACCTACGCCGCCAAGCTTCTTTTCGCGAAGGGTCATGTTTGCGAGACTTGCCATGTTAGTGCCCCGCCGAGACTACGAGTGGAACCGTCTTGATCGCGAAGGCGGGGGGAGACTGCGTCTCCGCCTCGAGAGTGAACTCCGTGACTTCCTTTCCTTCAGCCTGAACCAGATCGGAGCGGCTTAGCTGCACGTTCTGGATGAACGGTGACGCTTCGAGCGACTTCATGAACCGCGTGAGCGCCTGAATGTCCACCGTGTGACCGACGATCTTGAACTTCAGGTCTTTCGCCGTAGCGAGCAGCGAGTCGGATCGCGCCTTCAGTGCGCGATTCCTTTCCGCCGCCCTTTTCTCCGGTGACTGCGTGCTATCGGTGGCGACCACTTTCTTCAAGGTGTCAACAGCGGCTGCGCTTCGCGGCGCGCTGGTCTGAGTGATCTCGGTCAGCCATGTGTACTGCGGCAGCGCGTTGCTGATCTCGTACATGAGATGCGACCAGAGATAGCGGGAATCATCGATCGACTTGATGATCGCGATCTGCTGATACAGCGAGTCGCGCGATGCTTCGGCCTTGGCCTTCGCCATGAGAACGGCGCTGAATTGGGTCGAATCCTTGAGGGCTTTGGTCTCCCTCGCTTCCAGTCCGCTTGCCTGCGCCGCCTGATGGATGAACATGAAGGCGATCAGCGCAGCGGATACACCCGCCGCGGCAACCGCGCCGAGCATGTATTTGTCGGTGATCTTGCCCGCGAGTCCGGCGAAAAGATCCATCGGCCTGATTTCGAACTTCAGCCCTTTGGTCGAATTCGCGCGGCGTTTTTTCTTCCCGTCCCCGGGTAAGAGATTGATCTCGATCATGGTGTCAGTGGTCCGGGGTCAGTTCTTACGAAGGGCAAGGCCGATCGCGAGCATGAGGAGTGGCGCGACCTCGTCGGTCACGAGAGACTCCAATGCGCCATCCCTTACCGCCATCATAGCCAGCGGGTTGGCGAGCTCGACCGGCTTCTTCAGGCGCTGCCCAAGAGATTCGGTCAGTCCTGGCGTGCGTGAACCACCGCCGCAGGTATAAACGGCCTTCATCTGTCCGTCGCCCTTGAGCGACGTGGACAGGAACGCGATGGCGCGCTCGAGCCCAGTGGCGATTTCTTCAGTGCGCTGCAGAATCACTGAATCGAGCTGGGGGGAGCGGTCGTATCCCCTGATCAGCGCTTCCGCGTCGGCGGCCGAAAGTCCGTGTTCGCGTTGAAGATCTTCGCGAATGCGGCGAGTGCCAATGGGAAGGTCGCGGGTAAGGATCGGGACGCCATCGTCCAGAATGTTGATGTTGGTGGTTTCGTGGCCGATGTTCACGAGTCCCACGGCGCCGTTCATCGCGTCGGGATAATTGAGCTCGAAAGCGTTGTGGAGCGCGAACGCGTCCACATCCATCGAGCTCGGCGTGATGCCGGCCTCGGCGAGGATCCGGAGCTTGGCTTCCACCAGATCACGCTTGGCTGCGACGAGAAGAACACTCATTTCGTCTCTGCCATCGCCGTCCTCATCGAGAATCTGGAAATCGAGCTCTACCGAGTCGACGTCCGGAACGTGTTGTTCCGCTTCCCAGCGCATGAGCTCGCGGGCCTGGGCCTCTTTCACCCTTTCGGTCTTGATCCGCTTGATGATGACATCGCGTCCGCCGACAGCGGCGACCACTGCCTTCGTGTTCGCATCTACCGACTCAATGGCTGAACGAATGACATCCGAAACAAGATGCGGATCCATCACTTCGCCTTCCACGATGGCATCATCGGGAAGCGGAGTGATCGCAACCTTGATCAGTTCTGGTGTCGACTTCGAGTGATCGATGACAGCGACCTTAACAAGGCCGGAGCCGATATCGAGCCCTACGGTAGTCTTCTTCCGGCCAAACAACCCCATCGCGCCCTTGGTAAATGAAAAAAAAGAGGGTGTTTCCAGGGTTGCGCGCTACTTCTTTACCTTCTTGAAGCGTGCGATCCCAAAGACCCTGTTTGCCTGCACTTGCATGGAGACCAACCGCGTGGCGGTTCCGCCTTTTGGTCCGGCTCCAAGGTGTTCGAACTAAGACACGATTCAATTGGCGGGAAAGTAACGGTGGTCGCCGGCCGTCTCAGAAAAGCTCCGACCACGATCGCTCTGAAATCCGGTCGATAATTATCGAATGATCGGCACTCGCCGACACCCTCACGACGACTCCGATCCGGCGCGCCAACCGCGAGCCGTTGGACGGAGCGGTTGCATCGGCAACGATCCAGTATAGAGTGGAATCCAGACGGGTGATGTGGACCGCGACGGGTGCTCCCAACTCTTCGACGTCAGCGGTTCTCGTCACACCGATGCCGATTGGACCGATCGGCTCCCCGCTCCAGCCTGCGATCGTCACCTCGATCGCCGACTCCGCGGCCGACAACGTGAGCTGCCGCTCAGCCGACGCTGCGCCAATGTGCGTCTCCTCCGTTGCGGCGAAAAGCACTCCGGTTACGAGGGCGGCAATCAGGAGCAGCACAAGGAGCGCTGCGACGAGTGCGAATCCGTTGCGTGGCGCAGGCACCCGGTTGCGGCCAAATGAGGTCGAATGGCCACGGGTTTCGCCACTCATGGACGTCGATTCCGCACAGCTACGGACACCGTACCTGAATCAGCGGGGATCACGGTGCGATTTTCGACTATGAGCGGGTGCCGGCTCTC
>DASWBC010000172.1:0-1785 GCA_036390815.1 Gemmatimonadaceae bacterium | reverse complement strand
CACTCCACGCGTTGCGCGCGAAGTTTCTCGACTCGCGGAGACAATCCTTCGCAGCCGCTAGTTGTTGCGGACGTCCCTCAGCGCGGCGCGCAGCTCATTGGTGATGAGATTGGACGAGGAATCCATCAGCTCATTGAGAGCTCCCTGAAAATCGGCGACGCTGACGCTCCCGAGAGTGCTCGCGGTGATGACTGATCCCGGGATCGGGCTCGAGCTCTGGACGTACGGCGTCAGGCGATCGCGTCCGTGAATGTTGACGTTCCAGATCTCCCGACCGGTGCGACGATCGAGCAGTACTGCCTCGGCGAAGGTGAACAGATACGCCGCCTCGTCAGCCTTCGCGTTGATGCCGAATCGCTCCATTCGGACTTCCAACAGGTAGTCGGCCTGGTTCTCGTCCGTCACGGGACGTGTGCCGAGGTACCTGCTGGCGCGCTCGAGAGTGCGCTGGGCAAGAACGGCGGGAATGTCGATCCGCGCGGCGGCGCTGTCGAGACGCGCGTTCGCACGACGTCCTTCGCGCTCGCGAGCGACATCGGCGCCGGCTCTCACAACGGCTTCGATCGGGTTCTGTGAATTGCCGAGATCGTAGTAGCTCGTGAGCAGCTCAGGAGAGGGCGGCGCGATGTAGACCACCGCGAGCGTACGGCTGGCAAAGGGATACTCGGCGAGGTGATGTCCGCCTCCGCAGGCAGGGAGCGTTGCCACGATCGAGCACACCACGGCGAGTGCGCGAGCTCTGATGCGGTTGGAGCGCAGCGAAGACGTAACCATTTGGTTGTCCAGTTCAGGTAGATAGCAGCAGCGGCGACCACGATGGGCCGCCGCTGTACTCACTATCTAGACGACAGGCGGGCGCGAGCGATACGCCCGGGCTGCTACATTCCCGAACCCTTATAGGTGACCTTCCAGATTCGTCCGCCCTTGTCGTCGGTGATGTAGAGGGCGCCGTCTGGTCCCTGTGTAACGCCAACCGGGCGGTGCGCCGCCCTGTCATTGGCATCAGGCCCGAGAGGGCCTCCCGCGAAGCCATCGGCAAAGACCTCGTACTTCGCCGGATCGACCGGCTTTCCTGCGGTAAAGGGAACGAACACGACGTTGTATCCCTGCTGGGGGCCGGGCGCACGGTTCCACGAGCCGTGGAAGGCGATGAAAGCGCCACCCTTGTAATGGGCGGGGAACAACGAGCCCGAATAGAAGACCAACCCGTCGGGCGCCCAGTGCGCGGGGAAGTACGCCTCTGGTCCCTTCTTCGTCGCGCAATCGCCGACGGCCTTGCCGCCGTCGCCGCCATACTCTGGCGCGAGCACCAGCTTGGCCTGCTGGTTATCGAAATAGCAGGTCGGCCATCCATAGTCGCCGCCCTGCTCGATCTTCAACAGCTCTTCGGCGGGCAGATTCTGTCCTTGATCGGCGGTGTACAGCTTCGGCCAGTTGTCAAAGAGCTGGTCGCGCCCGTGCTGGGTGGAGTAGAGCTGACCACCGGGATCGAGGGCGATTCCGACAGCGTTCCGAATGCTCGTGGCGTACCTCTCCGCCGGCGAGAACCTCTGGTTCGTCTTGTTCGCGTCATACCGCCAGATCCCGCCGCGCGTCCGAAGCTCGGTGCATGGTTTGTGGCCGGGAGACTCGAGAATCCGATTCTTGAACTGACAAGCGTTGGTCGCGGTGCCGATGTCCATGTACATGTTGCCGGTCGCGTCGATCACGAACGGGTGCATCGGATGATCGCCGTTGAAGGGAAGACCGCGGACAATCGTCTCCGAAGTAGCGGATATCGGAGTC
>DASWBC010000171.1:0-7480 GCA_036390815.1 Gemmatimonadaceae bacterium | reverse complement strand
TTCCTCCTCGTGCGCAACGCGGCCCTTCTGCTCGAGCGTGCGAAGGGTCGCCCTCACCGCGGAATATCCGGGCGGATTGGGAATCCCGTCCATCACTTCACCGACGGACGCCTTTCCGCGCTGAAACAGGAAATCCATGATTTGCCGCTCTCGGCGGCTGAGACCTGAGAGCTCGTCGTCGTGGGACATTGGGAAGCCCGGAAAGGGGACTCGGTGATCTCACCAAATCGCTAACTGCTGCAAATCTAGCACATGCTAGAAACTTAGCAATAGCCAGATTTTGGACACAAAAAAACCCGCCGAAGCGGGCTTACGAGCAGTTTGCTGTTGTTAACCCTCTATTGGTGCGGATCCCCGGTGCCGTCCTTGGACGTCGACCCCGCGAGCGCTGCGGCCCGCTCACGCTCCTTTCGCTCCCGGATGCTGCGCACCGCTTTCATGAAATCGGCATCGTTGATCGCCTGCTGCGCGTGCCACGTGATGTCCCGATTCATGGCGGCGTAGGTGCGATCGCGCTCCATCGTTGTCGGATTCCCCTGTAGGTTGAGCGGCAGCATTGCGAGCAGCGCCGTCGGAATCGAAACGGGACCAAGCCTGATCGCCCGCTTGTCGATTCCCCACTTGTAGCCGCCCTTCTTGACGGTCCAATCGGTCGGATCGCGTCCCTGCGCTGCCGCCGCCACGGAATCGTTGTATGGCGCGATCGCATCGGCGATGAGGCTGTCGATCGTCTGCGCGACGGTCTTCGGAGGCGCGATGATCGGCGACGGCGGACTCCAAAGGCGTCCATCAGAATAGGACGGGCGAACTCCGCGCACCGGACCTCCACCTCCCACGAGTGGGCCGGTTCCGCCCTCATCGGTAGGCGTGGTCACCGCCGGTGATGGAGACGGAATTGTTGTAGGGACCGACGTGGGCGCCGTTACGTGAACCTCACGAGATTTCTCGGGACGCCCATCGCCTCCGGCCTTTCCAGGTGTCGGCTTCTCACCCGGCTTAGCCAGCCTCACGAATCCGACGCGCTGCTCAGGAACCGCCTCGCGCCTGGGATTCGTCGAGAAGTCGGTATTCAGAATCAGCATCCGCATGAACGCGATCACGACCAGGACGTGCACGCCGAGCGACACGAGGAAGGAAGTGGATACCTTCCTCCTCGGCGCTTCGGGCTCGGTCGCGACGCGGCGGAAAATCATCAGGCTCGCGCCATTCCCTGTTGCGCTTCCGGACGGCGTCCGGGGCGAGCGTCGTCGCCAGTTTGCGCTTGCAGACGCTTGAGAACGCGGCCCGCACGGGTTGCCGCTTCACGCAGACGGTCAGGCGACGTGATGAACGAGACGCGGAAGAATCCTTCGCCACCCGGACCAAACAGTGAGCCAGGCAGGACGATCACGCCTTCATCCTGGAGCAGGCGCTCGCCGAACACGGCGCTCGGAATGTTCTTGGGCAGCGGGCACCATATGTACATTGTGGCCTTCGGCCGGGCGACTGGGAAACCCGCCGCCGAGAACGCATCGCAAGCCGCGTCACGACGCTCCTTGAAGGCGGCGACGTTGGTCGGGATCCAATCAGCGCATTTGTCCAGCGCGGTTGCCGCGGCTGCCTGAACTCCCATGAAGGTCCCGGTATCGATGAATGATTTCACTTTCCCCAGCGCGCCAACGAACTCCTGCTTTCCGCACGCCCACCCGCAACGCCAACCCGTCATGTTGTACGTCTTGGACATCGAGTGGAACTCGATCGCGACGTCGCGCGCACCTTTGATCTCGAAGATGCTCGGCGGCACATACCCGTCGTAGGCGAGCTCGGAGTAGGCATTGTCATACACCAGCAGGATATCCAGTTCCTTGCAGCGCCGGACTATGTCCTCAAGGTACTCTACGGGCGCGGTCGCGGACGTCGGATTATTCGGGTAGTTGAGGTACAGGATTTTCGTCTTTTTGAGCACCTCAGCCGGAATTTTGTCGAGGTCGATCAGAAATCCATTTTCGGGGCGCAGCGGGTACTTGTACGGTATTCCCTCAGCCAGCAGGGTGCCGCCCAGATACGAGTTGTAGCCCGGCTCGGGCACGATCGAGTAGTCGCCCTTGTTGAGATACGCGAAAGCCAGGTGCGAGATGCCTTCCTTCGACCCGATGAGAGGGATGATCTCCTTCAGGGGATTGAAATCCTGGCCGAATCTCCGCTTCATGAAGCGCGCGACAGCCTCGCGATACTCGACGAGGCCAAGAGCGAACCCGTAACGACTCATGGTCGGTATACGTGCGGCTTCGGCGATTCGCTCGATCACAGCGGGTGGCGGTGCGAGGTCCGCGTCGCCAGCTCCGAGGTCGATGACATCCACACCGCGAGCGATGAGCTCTCGCTTCTGTTCCGGAATCTTGGCGAGAGGATATTCTGGGAGGCTGAGCAGTCGATCTGTGTAGGCAGGCACTATCGGCTCTCCTTAACGGGGTTGCTCACGCGGCTGACACCGGGAATCTCGACCTCAACTACGTCACCAGGGGCAAGCGGTCCGACACCCGATGGTGTTCCAGTTGCGACGAGATCCCCTGGCTCCAATGTCATGATGCGCGAGATGTATGCGAGGAGGGATGGGATCGAGAAGACCATCTCGCTGCTTTTCCCCCGCTGTCGCTCGACGCCGTTCACCCGCGTAACGACGGTAAGACTGTCGAGGTCCGGAAGCTTTGACGACTCCTCTCCCAGAGGACAAAAGGTATCAAATCCCTTGGCTCTAGTCCATTGTGAATCTGCCTTCTGGAGGTCGCGAGCCGTCACGTCGTTGACCGCAATGATCGCTTTGATTCCACGAGCCGCATCACTTTCAGACACTCCCTTCAGGGTCTTCCCTACGACGACGCCAATCTCACCCTCGTACTCGACCCTGGACGAAGCGCCAGGCAGCACGATCGCCTCGCCTTCCCAGACCACGCTCGAGGGCGGCTTCAGGAAGATGAGCGGCTCTTTCGGGACCTCATTTCCGAGCTCCTTTGCGTGCTCGCGGTAGTTGCGTCCAACGCAAACGATTTTTCCGGGGCGGAATCTCGTGGCGGGCATCTCAGTTGGTCACCTATGGAGGTCGTTGGGTTGCTGAATTCCCTTCATGCGCATTCAGGTTTCGTCCTCGTGCGCGACTCTGTACGCCGCGTTGCGGGATGCGCCGAGGGAGGAGACGAGATAGTCCATCACATCACGCGGAGCTTTGCCGGAAGCACGGAGCTTCCTCGCCGCATCGACAAGCTCACTCTCGCTGACCGTGCGGCGTTCGGTTCCCGCGATCACGAGCACCACCTCGCCTTTTGGGTCGGCTTTGCCGTATATGCCAGCCAGCTCCGCGACGGTGCCGCGCCTGAACTCCTCGAACTTCTTGGTCAGCTCTCTTGCGACGACGGCGCGCCGCTCGCCGGCTCCGGCTTCGACCAGCGCTTCGAGCGTTGCGCTTACCCGATTCGGCGCTTCAAACAGGACGACAGTGACGCGGGAATCAACGATCTCGCTCATGATCTCGCCGCGCTCCTTTCCCTTGCGCGGCAGGAATCCGAGGAATGTGAATCGCTCCAGCGGCAACCCTGATCCGACGAGCGCCGCCATGACCGACGATGCGCCCGGAATCGGCACCACCGGCACTTGTGCCTCCAGCGCAGCCGCGACGAGGCGTGAGCCGGGATCGGAGATGAGCGGGGTCCCCGCATCGGTTATCAGGGCGATGGAGTCGCCCGCGAGAAGTCGGGCGATGAGCCGCGGCGTCTCCTTCGCCTCGTTGTGCTCGTGGTACGAGCTGAGCGGCGTCTTGATCCGATAGTGGTCGAGCAGGCGCCGGGAGTGGCGCGTATCCTCCGCAACGACAAGCGCGGCCGAGAAGAGAATCTCGACCGCGCGATATGACATGTCTCCCAGGTTGCCGATGGGCGTGCTCACCAGAAAGAGCACCCCGGACTCTGGCCGCGCCGCGACCTTTGCGGAGCTCATGAGTCGCCTGGTGACAGACTCCCCTGATTACGCGGCGGCGTGCTGCCTGAACTTCTCCGCCAGCGCGGGCTTGCCCATGAAGCCGATCACCTGATCGACGAGCTTCCCATCCTTGAAGAAGAGAATCGCGGGGATCGATCTCACGTTGAACTTGGTCATCGTTTTGATGTTCACGTCCACGTCGACCTTCGCGACCTTCGCCTTCCCTTCATATTCGATCGCCAGCTGATCGAGCACGGGTCCAACCATGCGGCACGGTGCGCACCAGGTCGCCCAGAAATCGACGACGGCGAGACCCTTGTGCTGCTCGATCTGCACCTCGAAATCGGAATCGTTCACTTCAACTGCATTCGACATTTTGTAATCTCCAAACCGCAGGATACCCCACGGGGCTTCGTCGGTTAGTTTGCCGCGGGTGACGTTGGCGGTTATCTCCTTACCAGAGCAAGCAGACCGCCGGCGGTTATCTCCTTGCAGTGAAAGCAGACCGCCGGCGGTTCTCTCCCTGAAGCGAAGGCGGACCGCCTCCCTATCTTCTTTAAACTTAATGACCCCATCAACCCCGCGTGGCGCGCGAATATCCCATATTGGCATCGCTGTCGCGGCCATCGAAGGTAGTCTCCCCTTTTTTCGGGACGTGCTGGGATTGACCGAGGTCGCCCTGGATGACGCCGACGGGGCCAGCATAGTCGGCTTGAGCGCCGGCGAGCCACTGGTAGAGCTCCTCGAGGCGGACGACCCGGCCTCGCCGATCGCGAAATTCGTGGCGAAGCACGGGCCGGGCATTCATCACATCTGCTTTTCAGTCGACGATCTCGACGCCACGCTGGAGCGCTGCCGCCGCGCCGGTATTCAGCTCATAGACGACAAGCCGCGCATTGGCGCGGAGGGAAAGCGCATTGCATTCCTGCACCCCAGATCCACAGGCGGGGTGCTGGTCGAGCTGTCAGATCGCTAACGTCGTGTCGAAGTTCCGGGATTGCCGCAGAAGTCGCGCACCGACGCGATGTCCATGTTGTCGACGTACCATCTGCCGCCCGGACCCTTGATCGCGTAGAAGGTCGTCTCCCGTGACAAATTCCCCTTGTTCAGCAGGACGCGAATCTCGCGGTGCCCCCCAATGCCCCCGGCTTCACCGAGTGTGCGGGCGCTGTCGTGATTGAAGTAGCAGGCGAGAATCACCTCGCGTTTCTCGAGCTCGGTGCGGTCCATCGTCTCGCGGGCCGGACCGTCCTTGGTACCGAAGACGGTGGACATTGCCTGGAGGTCTTTCGCGTTCACGGCCTTCAGGAACTCGTCGACGGCGAGCTGCGCGGAGGGCGCGCCGGTGACCTGTCCGTTGCTTCCCAGCTTCTGAGTAGCGCTCGAGCAGGCGGCGAGAAGGAATAGACCGGCGACTTTTCTAAATGACACGATAGAATTCTCCACTGGATAGAGCTGCGACCTAGGGACTGTGACAATGAGCGCAAAGCAACAACGGCTGTATATCAATATCGACCACGTGGCGACATTACGGCAGGCTCGGCGTGGAGCTGAGCCGGACCCCGTCGATGCCGCAATTGCATGCGAAGCCGCAGGAGCGGACGGAATCACCGCGCATCTGCGCGAGGACCGGCGCCACATTCAGGACGCTGACATCCAGGGATTGAAGAAGAAAATTCGAACGTATTTCAATCTCGAGATGGCGTGCGTGCCCGAGATGCTGGAGCTGGCGCGTCGCATCATGCCCGAGCAGGTCACGCTGGTGCCCGAGCGCCGGGAGGAAGTCACGACCGAAGGTGGACTCGACATCGCCAGCCAGCCCGAACGGATCAGGAGTGCCATCGATGCTCTGAGCGACGCCGGCATTCGCGTCAGCCTTTTCATCGATCCAACCCGCGCCGCCGTCGAGCAATCGAAGAAGCTCGGCGCCCCCGCGATCGAGCTGCACACGGGGACATATTCGCACCATCCCGAGTCGGAGAAGACGATCGGCGCGCTTCGCGATTCCTCGAGGAGAGGCGCGGATCTCGGGCTCGCGGTGCACGCGGGCCACGGCCTCACAGTGAAGAACGTCGGACCCGTCGCGGCGATTCCTGAAATCGAAGAGCTGAACATTGGGCACTCGATCATCAGCAGAGCCGTGTTCATCGGCCTGGACAGGGCGGTGAAGGAGATGCGCGAAGCCATGCGCGCTGCTCGGTCGTCATAAAGGGTCGAGCTTTGACTGTGAGCGCCAAACCGCCCACCTTTCCGATGTGATCTGGAGAATGTGCTGATGACGATGCCGGGCCGGCTGCTTGATTTCTTTTCCCTCGAGGCGAGTGAGTATCTCACGCGTCTGGAGTCTCTGGCCAGTAAGAAAGGGATGGAGCCCTCCGATGCGATCCAATTCGCCGCCGCCGCGCGCGGACTGCGCGGCAGCGCGACGATGGCAAAGGCGGGCGGGATCGTTCAGGTGGCGATGACGGTCGAGCGAATCGGGTCGGGCGTCGTCCACGGGGCGACCACGTGGGAGCCCGAGCTTCAGCGCGCGCTGATCGGCGTGATCGAGGATCTGAAGCTGCTGGTGAGAACGGTGCGGACCTGGGGCGCCGATCAGGATGCGCGAGTGGAAGAGAGCCTGCGTCGCCTGGCGCGGTTCGCGCCCGCGCGGAAGGAACAGACTGACGATTTGATCATTCCCATCTCGCAGCTTTTTTTCGACGACGACGGACAGCACATCGTTTACGTCGCTCCGAATCCAAAGACGAACTATGAGCAGCAGCTCCGTGAGCAGAGCGGCGGCATCGGCCCGGGTACTCTGTCCCCTGAAGTGAAGCGCGTCCCGACTCCTTCCCGCGAAGTGCCGCCGCCACCGCCGAGGACTCCGCCTCGCGGCCAGGAGCTGCGGGACGTGCTGAACTCGAGCCTGGCGACGATGCGCGGGCTCGATACCCGCCATTCGGGCCCACAGCCCGCGGTGACCGACCTCGTCCCGATTCAGCAGCTGCTCTACCGCGGACAGAGCGCCATCGAGCGCGCCGCCGAGATTCGCCGCGCCCTCAAGAAGAGTGGAACTCCGCCGACACGCGCGCTCGTGGACGAGCTCGTCGATCTGGTGGAGCTCGCGGCAGCAGAGTAGCCATTGCGACCCGGATGGCGCGCCGCACTCGGAGCAGTGCTGAGCGCCGCGCTCATCTACTGGACACTCCACGGAATCTCGCCCGCTGAAGTAGCGCACACACTGTCGGAAGCCGATCCACTGCTCTTTGCCGCGGCGATGTTCTGCGCGACAGCGATCTTTGCGCTGCGCGCGCGCAGGTGGCAGACGATTCTCGAGCCCGTGGCGGGCAAGCTTCCCTTCGGCCCGCTCTGGCGGGCGACGGCGGTGGGGATGATGGTGAACAACGTGGTGCCCGCCCGCGCCGGCGAGATTGCCAGAGCTTACGCATTGACCCGCGAAACGCCGGTCCCGTTCGCGACATCGCTCGCGTCGCTGGCGGTTGATCGCCTATTCGACGCTATCGTGCTGTTGCTCCTGGCCGCTACA
>DASWBC010000170.1:0-10277 GCA_036390815.1 Gemmatimonadaceae bacterium | reverse complement strand
CCCCGCGTGCACCGGTCACGAGCAGAAGATTTCCCCTCGGATCGAGGACGATCGTCGGAGACATTGCGCTCAGCATCCGCTTGCCCGGTGCTATGGAATTGGCTGCCCCCTGAATCAAGCCGTACATGTTGGGAGTTCCAGGCCGGGCAGTGAAGTCGTCCATCTCGTCATTTAGAAAGAAACCCGCTCCGCTCACGAAGACGCCTGACCCATACAAGTCATTCAGCGTCGTGGTCGTCGCGACGGCGTTGCCAGCTCCATCCACGACTGAATAGTGCGTCGTCTCATTTCCCTCCCGCAGCTCCGATGCGAGCCGCGTCGTCGCGTCGGCATGATCGCGCGAGATGGTCTTCGCGACCGCCCTCGCGTAACCCTTGCTTGTCAACGTGGAAAGCGGAACCCTGACGAACGCGGGGTCGCCCAGCTTCGAGTTGCGGTCGATGAACGCGCGCTGGGATGCGGACGCGAGCGCGTGGATTCGCTCCGCGCTGCCGAATGGAGACACTGGTCCGTAAGCCTCCAGGATGTTCAGCATCTCCGTTATCGTCGTGCCGCCGGACGAAGACGGCGGCATCGAGATCAGCGAATAGCCGCGATAGCTGCTTCGTAACGGCTGGCGCCAGACCGGTTGGTATCGGGCGAGATCTTCCTTGGTGATGAGCCCGCCGTTCCGCCGCATCTCGGCGACAATCGAATCGGCGGTGCTGCCGTGATAGAATTCCCGCGACCCCGAGCTGGCGATCAGCCTGAGCGTGCGCGCCAGTTGCGGCTGGACGAGTCGCGATCCGATGGCTGGAGGCGCGCCGTTTGGAAAAAAGACCGACTTCCCGGCGAAGCCGCCGATTCGATATTTCTCGCTCGCGAGCGAACGATTCAGCGTCGAGTCTACGATGAAGCCTTCTGAAGCGAGACTGATCGCGGGGGCGAGCACTTTCGAGATCGGCAGCACGCCATACTTGCGATGCGCCTCGATCATTCCGGCGACAGCGCCGGGGACGCCCGACGCCTTCGGTCCGATCGTGCTCTCTCCGTTCAGCTTGCCGTTCGCGCCAACGTACATGTCACGCGTCGCGGCCAGAGGCGCCGTCTCCCGATAATCGAGCGCGTCGGTGCGGCCGTCCGCCATTCGAATCACCATGTAGCCGCCGCCGCCGAGATTCCCCGCCTCCGGAAACGTGACGGCCAGCGCAAAGCCGGTCGCGACCGCGGCATCGACTGCGTTTCCGCCCTGCCTCATTACTTGCGCTCCTACCTGGGCGGCGAGGCGATTGTTGCTGGCGACGATTGCGTGTGGAGCGAACGTCGCGCGAGATCCTGCTGGAAAGCGCCAGCCGGCCGGAAAAACGGCGGGGACGCGTTTTGGTATTGCGGGATCGCCCGCCACCTGGTGTGTGGAAGGCGTCGCGGCCAGGAGCCAGGCGGAACCCGCAACGATTGCCGCAGCGAGGACGAGTTTCTTTTTCAGGCCGAATCTCCGGAGGGTGCGAGCGTGAATTCTATCCACGTCGCACCCCGCTTGTCACCTGGCGGCGATCAGTCCAGCGGCCGAACGTCCGCGCCGCTGATTCCCGCCCAGCGGCGTAGCCCTAGCGGCGCGTCGTGCTACCGCCGAATCCCATGCGAAGCGATGCCCGCAGCCCGGGCATGCTGTTCGTATTGCTGTTGCCGCTCGACAAGTCCTTTCTCTCATGGATCGCGAACGAGTAGTCCGAGATGATATCGAGGTTGGTGCGGTCACTGAGGCCGTAGCCGAACCCGTATCCAAGAGCAAACAATGGGTCGACGTTTCCGCCGCTCGGTGCCAGCTTCGCGCCGTCGGATTTGCGCTTCAGATTCCTGTAAGCAACCACTCCACCGTTGAGCTCCAGAACCTGATGGAAGCCGATTCCACCTCCCGAATGAAACGTCGCGACGAGAGTCATCAGGTCGAGATGTGCTTCGCAGCTCAAAGTACCCGCGCACCCACCGGCCGGAGGGAATACACCGGTCGATGTGTAGACGAAAGGCACGTGCGACCAGCTTCCCGCCACACCGAACGAGGAGCCGTTGTTCCCTCCCTTCTCGATGGATCCGCGATACGCAAAGTTCGTGGAGTTGCCGAAGTCCCACGTGCTCGCGGATACCCCGTCGTTTACCACGTTGGCCCTGAATCCGGAGATGCCGGCCGTAATCCAGAACCCCGGATTATTCGTGTACGCGCTCGGCCGCCGCGGCATCTGCGCGCGGAGTGTTACCGCGCTGAACATCAACGTCAATAACGCCAGAGAAAAACGTCTCATCATGTTGCTCCAAGTTGTCTTGCAATTCGCGCGAGGCGTCGGGTAAGTTTGGTCGTGACTCACCGCTCGGCTGCGCATTGATGTTTGACCCTCGCGAAACGGAGCGCCGCAACCCGCGTACCGTCTCGATCGATCTCGCGTCACCCCTCGAGATCGTAGACATGATAAACGCGGAAGATCGCAGAGTTCCCGAAGTCGTCGCGACACAGCGTGAGCAGATCGCCCGCGCAATCGAGCTTGCCGAAGCAACGTTTCGCTCCGGAGGACGATTGTTCTACGTCGGGGCCGGTACCTCAGGACGACTGGGAGTGCTCGACGCAAGCGAGTGTCCGCCGACCTTCGGCACCAAACCGGAGATGGTGCAGGGCATAATCGCCGGCGGGCTGCCGGCGCTGACGCGCTCGCAGGAAGGAGCCGAGGACGTCGTCAAGAATGGCGCGCTGGCTATGGATGAGCACGGCGTGAGCGAGAAGGACCTCGTAATCGGGATCGCGGCGTCAGGCACGACGCCATACGTGCGAGCGGCCCTCGAGCGCGCCATCGCGCTCGGCGCGAAGACCGGAATCGTCGCCTGCTCGCCGCCGCCCGCCGACCTGGTGGCGAAAGTCGACGTGACGATGCTGCCCATCGTCGGGCCCGAGGTCGTCACCGGGTCCACGCGAATGAAGGCCGGCACCGCGACCAAGCTGGTGCTCAACACCATCACCACCGGCGCCATGATCCGCCTCGGCAAGACGTACGGCAATCTGATGGTGGACCTCCGCGCGACTAACAACAAGCTGATCGATCGGAGCCAGCGCATCGTGATGGAAGTCACAGGAGTATCGCGAGAGGAGGCGGCAAAGCTCCTCGAGCGCGCGGACAAGAGCGTCAAGCTCGCGATCGTGATGCAGAAAAAGGGAGTCTCGCGCAAGGACGCCGAGAAGCTCCTCGCCGACAACGGCGGCGTGGTGCGGCGCGTCACCAGGGATGCGCCGCCTCCCATCCGAGAGGCGTAGCATGTCGTCCGGCGTCGTCGTCGGCTTGATGTCGGGCACTTCTCTCGACGGGATCAGCGCTGCGGTGGCGCGCTTCAGCGACGCCAGCGACGGACGGATCGATGTCGATCTCCTCGCCCACACCTCCCGCGCGTACACGAGCGCCCAGCGTACGAGACTGACAGCCGCGCTCGGCGCGGGATCTCCGTCCGAGTATTGCCGCCTCAACTTTGATCTGGGAGCGTGGCTCGCAGACGCCGCGATCGAGGTGATGGCCGACGCCGGCCTTGCGCGCGGTGACATCGCGGCCATCGCATCTCACGGCCAAACGATCTGGCACGAGCCAGGTCACTCCACCTGGCAATGGGGCGAAGCTGCCGTCATCGCCGAGCGAACGGGCATCGATGTCATCAGCGACTTTCGTGTGCGCGATGTCGCCGCGGGGGGACAGGGCGCGCCGCTCGTTCCGATTGCCGATGCGATGCTCTTCTCATCCGAGTCGGAGTGGCGCGGTCTGCAGAATCTCGGCGGCATCGGCAACATCACGGTCGTGCCGCCGCACGGCCAGATCGAAAGTGTCCGCGCATTCGATACCGGACCCGGTGTCGCCGTGATCGATGGAGTCACGCGAGCCATCCGGCCCGATCTCACCTACGATGTGGATGGAAAGCTCGCGCGAGCGGGCAAGCCCAACATGAAGATTGTGGCCGAGCTGATGAAGCATCCCTATTTCAGCGCGGCGCCTCCGAAATCCACCGGCCGCGAGCTGTTCAACTCCGACTACGTAACGAAACTGATCTCGGCCGCGCGCGCCGCCGGCGGCAAAGACGAAGACATCGTCGCCACGGCGGTCCAGCTGACGGCGGAAAGCATTGCAGACGCGTACCGGCGATTCATACCGGAGCCGGTCCGTGAGGTGCTGGTCTCCGGAGGCGGCGCCAAAAATCCCGCGTTGTTCGCCGCGATCGAGAAGGCCGCTTCACCGATCGTCGTTCGCCACTTCGACGACGTCTACTTCGATGGAGAGGCGAAGGAGGCGGTGGCCTTCGCATTGCTTGGGTATCTGCACGTGATGAAACGGCCGGGCAACGTTCCTACGGCTACTGGCGCGCGCGGGCCGCGCGTGCTGGGGAAGCGCACGCCCGCATGAGCGAGGTCGCCGAGCTTTTCTACCCGGCCATCCGCTGGGATGCGTCGCGCGGCCACGAGGGCGAGCGGCCTGCGATCGACCAGGCGCTGAAGCTTGGCGTCGGCGGCTTCATTCTGTTCGGCGGTCCTTCGGAGCACGTCGCGGCGCTGACCGAGCAGCTTCACTCGAAGTCGCACATTCCGCTCCTGATCGGCGCGGATCTGGAGCGCGGCGCGGGACAGCAGTTCGTGGGACAGACCGCGTTGCCGCCGCTGGCTGCCATTGCTTCGCTGGAGGACATACAGGCCGTTCGGCGATCCGCTGCCGTGAGCGCGGCCGAGGCCCGGGAGATGGGAATCAACTGGATATACGCTCCCGACTGCGATATCGACGTCGAGCCCGACAATCCGATCATCGGAACGCGTTCGTTTGGAAGCGATCCCGAGAGGGTGGGGGAGTATGCGTCAGCGTGGATCGATGCGTGCCAGGCTGAGGGAGTGCTAGCCTGCGCAAAACATTTTCCCGGTCACGGGCGGACGACCACCGACTCGCACAAGGCGCTGCCCCGCGTCGAAGAATCGGCCGCGACGCTTCGCGAGACGGATCTCGTTCCGTTTCGCCGGGCGATCGAGCGGGGAGTCGCGTCGATCATGTCGGCACACGTCGCGTTTCCGGCGCTCGACCCAAGCGGCGCGCCGGCCACGCTCTCGCGCGAGATTCTGACCGAGCTCCTGCGCAACGAAATGGAGTTCACGGGCCTGGTGGTCACCGACGCGTTGATCATGGAGGGAGTGCTGGGAGGCGGAGAAGCGGAGGCGGTCGTCCGCGCGCTCGATGCCGGTTGCGATTGTCTGCTCTATCCGACGAATGTCGTCGATTCGATTGCGGCGGTGCAAAAGGCCATCGACGAAAAGCGGCTCGACGCCGACAAGATCCACCAGTCGATCGAGCGGCGCCGAAGGTGGGCGCGCTGGGCGGCGCTCTCACGGGACACGAATCGCGTCGGGCGCGACGAGACCGGTTGGTCCAGTCAGCTGTCGGAGCAAGTTGTGCACATGTTGCGCGGGAAACTGCCGCGGCTGCGGCAGCCCTGGAATCTCGTGATCGTGGACGATGATCTGGGCGGACCATATCCCGCTCCGTCGCGCGATCCTCTCATATCGGCGTTGCGCACGGGCGGAGTGGACCTGGTCGTGAATGGTGACGGTGCCAGTGGCATCGGGGCCACAGTGATCGCGCTGTTTGGTGACATCCGCGCCTGGAAGGGAAGGCCGGGTTACTCGTCGTGGTCAAAGGAAACCGTCCGCCGGACGCTCGAGCGTGCAAGAGGGGAAGACTGCGTCATCGTTCAATTCAGCCACCCGCGCCTGGCCGCGGAGCTGAACACGGATGCTCCGATCCTGTGCGCCTGGGGCGGAGAAGCCGTGATGCAGCGAGCGGCAGCGCGGGTACTGCTGCGCGAGCTTGCCGCGAACAAAGCCGGGAAGAGCACGCCGTCCGCGCTATAGGCGCGCGGTTGTCCCACTAGAGGGAGAAGCCCAATGAGCGAGAGCACCGCGAGCGAGACCGCCACGAAGCCATCGGCCTTTCGAATCTTCGGGCAACCGAAGATGGCGGTGCTCCTCTTCCTTGGATTCTCGTCGGGCCTGCCGTTCTACCTCACTAGCAAGACTCTCCAGGCGTGGATGACTACGGCGAAAGTCGATCTCGCCACGATCGGCTTCTTCAGTCTCGTCACGCTCCCGTATTCGCTCAAGTTCGTGTGGGCGCCTCTGATGGATCGCTACGTCCCGCCGTTCCTCGGTCGCCGCCGTGGGTGGGTGTTCATCACGCAGGTGCTGCTGCTCCTCGCGATCGCGGCGATGTCGCTGCATGACCCCCGGACGGGGCTCAAGATGCTGGCGATCAACGCGATCGCGATCGCCTTCTTCAGCGCCTCGCAGGATATCTCGCTCGACGCGTATCGCACCGACGTGCTTCGGGATCGGGAAATGGGCGCCGGCGCGGCCGTGTTCGTGATGGGCTACCGCATCGCAATGATCACGACCGGGGCGCTGGCATTTTTTCTCGCCGACCGGATGTCGTGGCAAATGGTGTATCTCGTTCTTTCGGTGCTGATGATCATCGGCATCGCAACCACATTCGTCTCGCCGGAGCCGGTTCTGAGCGACGCGCCCCCAAGAACGCTGGTGGATGCCGTCGTGCTCCCATTCGCAGATTTTTTTCAGCGCGCCGGCGTGCTGCGGGCGTTGCTGGTGCTGCTCTTCATTGTCGCCTACAAATACTCGGATAGTCTCGCGAGCAGCATGACGACCCCGTTTCTCCTCCAGGCGGGTTTTTCCCAGAGCGAGGTCGGCGCGGTCTTCCTGGGCGTCGGGGTTGTCGCGACGATCGTCGGCGTCCTCGTCGCCGGCGCGGTCATCGGGAGCTTGGGGATCAACCGCTCTCTATGGATTTTTGTGGTTTTCCAGGGCTTGAGCAATCTCACCTACTACGGCTTGTCGCTCTCGGGAAAGAACCACGCTTTCATGGTGGCTGCTGTCGTGACGGAGAACTTCGGCCTCGGCCTCGTCACCGGGGCGATGACGGCTTATCTGATGAGCATGTGCAACAAGCGCTTTACTGCCACGCAGTTCGCGCTGCTCTCGAGCCTCATGGCCGCCAGCAGGGACATACTCGTCGCGCCGGCCGGAAAGATTGCGGAATCATTGGGATGGCCGGGATTCTTCCTGCTGACCGTCGCGATGGCGATCCCACCGCTGCTCCTCCTGCCGTTCATCGCGCCCTGGTCGCGCGATGTGCCGATCGGCGCCGCGCCTCACACCGGTGAAACGGTGCCGGCCAATGCCGTTCAGCCGCCCCTGGCTCCGCGGCGATAGTCCTCTTCGGGGGAGCGGAGACGCGCCGTGACGACTGTGACGTTGTCCGGCGCCCCCGTGTGCAGCGCTTCCTCGATGAGCGCAGCGCAGATCTCTTCAGGTCGTCCCGCCCCGCGCGCGATCCGTCCGATCTCCTCGGGCGACACCTGGTTCGACAGCCCATCGCTGCAGAGCACGAGAATGTCGTCGTTGTCCAGCCTCACGCGATAGAAATCCGTGACGACTTTCTCCTCGGGGCCGAGCGCCTGAAGGATGATGTTACGGTGCTCGCTCTGCGCTGCTTCCTTCGCCGTCATGCGGCCCGCGTCGATCAGCCGCTGGACGAATGACTGGTCCTTGGTCAGCTGCTTCGCGGCGCCTTTGCGTACGAGATACGCGCGGCTGTCGCCGACCTGTGCGATGAACGCCTCGCCATCGAGTACGAGCGCCAGCGTCGTGGTCGTGCCCATGCCGTGGTGCTCGGGCGATGTGGTCGCTTTCTGGTAGATCGCCCTGTTCGCGACGTCGATTCCCCGCTTGAGCGCGGCTTCGACAGATTCAGGCGTGCGCTTCGGCACCTTGTGCCACCATCGATGCAGCTCGCTCAGAATCGTCTCGGTCGCGATGGAGCTGGCGAGGGCGCCCGACGCCGCTCCGCCTACACCGTCGGCGACGATGAGGATGAATGGTGCGGTGTGAACGGAAACGAGAGTGGGCGCGCTCATCGTCGCGATGTCGCCCGTCTCCAGGTTCGCTATCAAAAAGGAATCCTGATTGTCGTGCCTGATCAGGCCGACATTCGAGATCCCGAAACTCTCTGCAATCAATTTTGGCTCGAAAGGAGCGTAGTCGTGCGGTCACGGGAGAATTGCGCCTCCCGGTGCGACAAAAGATAGCGGAACGAATCCAACGAGGGCACTACCCATGCGTATTAGAAAGACGTATACCGCATTGCACGTGCAACCTGGGATATGACGATGAATGGCTGGGTCTATAAGGGTTTTGCCTGTTGCGTCGCCGTGGCGAGCGCGTCGTGCGCGCCGGCCACAAGACCATCCGCTCCTGCTCCCACACCAGTGAACTTTCCGCCGCTCGTTCCTGCCCCTGTTCCTCCCGCGAGTCCGAAGCTGCCACCGGTCCCCGAGGTGCGCGGCCCGCTTCAGATCAGCGTCGCGTATCCCAAGCCGGAGCAGCTCCTCACCGTTCGGGATTCGAATTTCATTTTCGGCACCGTCGGAACCGGAGGCGCGGCGCTACGCATCAACGGAGTGGCTGTGCCCGTCTGGCCCAACGGCGCATTCATGGGATGGCTTCCGGTCCCGCCCGATAGCGCGCCGCGCTACGAGCTGCTCGCGTCGAACGGCGCCGAAAGAGCTCGACTCGTTCTTCCGGTAAAGATTCCGCCGGCGCCTGATACTACGCACCGCGAGAAGCTGCTCGGCGACACGCTTCAAGCAGTTGCATCTCCAGACACACTCACACCGGTTGCCGGAAATGTGTACGTCACGCTCGGCGCGCCCGGTTCGATCGTCGACGACACGGACCGCGTGACCATCGCTCGGCCCGCTCCGGGAAATGGACAGGAGTACAAGTGGTTTCTCTTCCCCGGAACAGTGGTGAAGATCACGGGGGCGATGAAGGCGAGCGGCGACGACTTCGTGCGCGTCCAGCTCGACTCGAGCCAGGAAGCCTGGGTTCTGCGCAGCGAGCTCCAGGCTCAAAACATCTCGACCACACCGACGGCAGGCTTCGTCGGCGACTCGGCCGCGCCCGTACGGCGGATTGGAGCGGTTCGCATCGAGCCCGGCCCGAATTGGGTCGACGTGGTGATTCCCATAACGGGGCCGCCGCCGCCGTATCTGGTGGAGGAAACCGATCGAACGATCTCGCTCTTGCTGTATAACGTGTCGGGAGCGCCGGTTGTCTCGATGATGGCAGAACCGATTGACCCGTACTTCAATAGCATCAGCTCCTCGACACCCGAGGAAAGAAGGGTGCGCTATACGATTAATCTCAATCGGGCTCCGTATGGATATCTCGCGCTTTGGCAGAACGGAGCAATGACGATCAGGGTGCGGCGTCCGCCCAGGATCGCCGATGCCGCTTCTCCGCTCCGCGGTCTCACGGTCACGGTCGACCCGGGACATCCGCCCGCGGGCGCGACCGGCCCCACGGGACTCTACGAAGGCGACGCCGTACTTCAAGTGGGCCTCAAGGTGCGCGATCTTCTCACGCAGCACGGCGTGAACGTGGTGATGACGCGGATCACCCCCGAGCCCGTCGATCTTGGATTACGGGCGATCATTAGCCGCCGAGCCAACGCCAACGCTTTCGTCTCGATCCACCTCAACGCCTTCCCCGACGGCGTGAATCCATTTGTCAACAATGGGTCTTTGACGCTTTATTTCTGGCCGCATTCGATTCCATTGGGCGTGGCGACCCAGGCGGCGCTGCTGGCCGAGCTGGGACTCCGCGACAACGGGACCAAATTCCAGAACCTCGCGGTTGCCCGCGGGACCTGGATGCCATCGATTCTCACCGAGGGGGCGTTCGTCATCATGCCTGATCAGGAAGCGGCGCTGAGAACTCCGACTTACCAGGACGCCTACGCCACAGCGATAGTGCGTGGCCTCGAGGCCTACTTCGCGTCGATGGCTCGGCCGTGAGATCGCTCGCGCTCGCGGCCGCGTTGTTCCTTTGCGCGGCGCGGGCCGCGGCTGCGCAGCTTCCTCCCAACGAGGACTGGCGCACCCTCCACACGCGGCACTTCCGCGTGCATTTCACGCCGGCGCTCGAGGAAGAAGCGCGCAGAGCGGCGGTGAACGCCGAACGCGCGTACACGGAGCTTTCGACGGAGTTGGTCCCGCCGCGCGGCACGATCGATCTGGTCATCTCGGACAACGTCGATTTCGTGAACGGCTACGCGACGCCGTTCCCATCGAATCGCATAGTTGTCTATGCGCACCCGCCCACGGATGCGTCGGGGCTCCGCGACTACGATGACTGGAACGCGCTCGTAGTGACCCACGAGCTT
>DASWBC010000169.1:0-1682 GCA_036390815.1 Gemmatimonadaceae bacterium | reverse complement strand
AAACGTTTCAACGTTGAGAGCAATAAACTGGACTAACGGGAGCTAGAGATGTTCCTCGGACACTACGGTGTTGCATTCGCGGCCAAGCGCGTGGCGCCGCACACATCGTTAGGCGCGCTCGCTTTCGCCGCGCAATTTCTCGACGAGCTGTGGCCTATTCTGTTGCTGCTCGGCGTCGAGCAGGTGAGAATCGTTCGGAACATGCCGGGCTCCCTCGGGCTCGATTTTACGTACTATCCTTTTTCCCACAGTCTGGTCATGTCGATCGTGTGGGGAATTCTGATTGGCGGCGCCTACTATCTGTTGAGGCACGATGGCCGCGGAGCGTGGGTCGCGGGCCTTCTGGTCGTCAGCCACTGGTTGTTGGATCTTCCCATGCACGTCAACGATCTTCCTCTCTGGCCGGGTGCATCAGGTCCGAAGGTTGGATGGGGACTCTGGCACTTCGCCGCTGCTACATACGTCATCGAGTTCGGCATCTACGCGGCGGGCATCTGGGCCTATGTCCGCACCACCCGCGCGCGCGACCGCATCGGCAGCTGGGGACTGTGGGCGTTCGTCCTGGTGCTCGCGATCATCTACCTGACGAGCAATGGACCGCCACCGCCGAGTGAACGAGCGCTCGCCTGGTCGGCCCTGGGCCTCTGGCTGTTCGTGCCGTGGGCGTGGTGGGTCGACAAACATCGCTACTATGTTGGTCGTATTCAGCTTCCGATTGCGCGTCCGATGGAGACGTGACGATTCGGAATATTCCGTACGCCATTGCAATAAGAAGCTGAAACCGCACGAACGGGCGATATTTCGCAGGTGACTAATCGCAAGTGGATACTCAGCGTTCTCGCGATCTCGATCGCGATCGCCTGCATCTTCCTGGGCTGCTGGCAAATCCGCCGGCTCTGGGCGCGGCAGAAGGCGAATGACATCGTTGCGGCCAGACGTTTCGCCCCCGAAGTCGAGCTCGATTCGCTGCCGCCCGATACCGCGGCGGCGCATTTCCGCAGAGTTCACGTCAGGGGGATCTACGATCACGCGCAGGAGATCATCTACACGCTGCGCGGGCGCAACGGATCGCCGGGCGTCAATATCCTGACGCCGCTGCTGCGGACCGGAAAGGAGACGGCTGTGCTCGTCAACCGGGGTTGGGTCTATTCAGCAGATGGAACGACCATCGATCTCCAGCCATGGAAAGAGGCCGATACCCTCAATGGGCATGGCTTCGTCGAGACATTTCCTACCCAGGGCCCCTTTCCCAAGCCGAATCCGGCCCGGCCGAGGTCGTTCCGTCGTCTCGACCGCTCAGCACTCTCGAAGGATTTTTCGTATCCCATCGCGAACTATTACGTCGTTCTCACCGATTCAGCGACATCGCCGAGCGCTCCGCCGCGCGTAGAACAGACGCCGCTCGATGAGGGTCCACACCGCAACTATGCCATCACATGGTTTTCATTTGCGGCCATTTCTATTATAGGATTAGGTATCTTCCTTAAACGCACATGAGTGAAACATTGGCTGGAACAGCGAGCGAAAAGGAAGCGCGAGACGTAGCTGAGTCGGCGCGCGAGACCGAGTGGACGCATCCGAGCTTCGTACGCGAGCTCTTCCTTGGGCGATTCCGTCTCGACCTGATTCACCCGCACCCGCCCTCCGACGTGGCGGAAGAGGCGCGCGCCAAGCCGTTCATG
>DASWBC010000168.1:0-6800 GCA_036390815.1 Gemmatimonadaceae bacterium | reverse complement strand
CATTCATACGGCGAAATTTCTGGAATTGTCGCTCGACCTTCCCATCGTCGTCGAGTGCGTCGAAACCGAGGATAATATCAAGGCGATACTGCCTGAATTGGACAAGATGGTTGGAGGCGGTCTGATCACGCTCGAGCGTGTGAAGGTAATCATGTACCGACCGCACAACAGCGAGGAAGAACAGCCGGACGACTGGTCGCTCGATGTGACCGGATCATGGAGAACTCTGCAGGCCTGAGCCGGGTGGATTCATCGTCTCGATGTCCTCTTCGGTAGTCTCGAAGTAGGGTCCCGCGGGCTGGAAGAATCGCTGGGCGATGAGCGTGGGCACGATCGCGCTTCCAATGACTGTCGTCACCAGAATCGTGTACTGGTCCTGACTGATGATTTTGTTCGTGAGGCCGAATAGCGCCGAGATGGTTCCAAACGTCAATCCCGTCGACATGAGAAGCGTCGTGTAGATCAACAGCGATCTCGATCAGCGCAACCGAGATTCCAATTCTGATGGAGATGATGCTCGCCAGAAGGGCCAGGCCCATCCAGACACTTGCGACCAACCAGACGTTAGAGTCCACCGAACCCCCTTGCACGCGTTAAAGGCGTGCCGGAGTGGGTGGAACAAACAAAAACTCCCGCTCCGGCCTAGGCCGAGCAGGAGTCATCAACCGCTCGTATTCCGCGGTACTTGAGGGCGAACTCCATCGCCACAATTCGATGAGTAACGCTAGACCGTCGTACCTGGGACGTCAAGCCGGCTCGCTGGCGAGCGGCCGTTATGGTTCATCAAAGCACCACGCTGCCTCTGCCACGGTGATGAACACGAGTCCGTTCGAGAACGCGGCGGCCGAGGAAAAAAGCGGATCGGAGGTGTACGGCTGAGTAGTTATGGCGACAGTGTGCCCCGTTTCGCGGTCGAGGACGATGAGCTGTCCACCGTTTGTGAAGATGATTCGGCGTTGAGTGACGAGCAGGTCTCTGGTTGCCTGGGTTGGAAACGGAGCGGTCCAGATCACACTGCCATCTAGCGCCCGCAGCGCGTGTATCTGCTCGTCGCCACCGTCGACGTACAACACATCTCCGTACAACTCCGCTCCAGCAATCGTGGAGAGGTGCGCGGCAGGAACTGTAAACTCCCACACGATTTTCTGAGTTGTGCGATCGAGGGCGTACGTGCGCGCGGATAGCGTGTGGACGATGACGAGGTTCTGATAGACTACAGGCATCGCCTCGATGAGAACGCCGGACCCTTCGTATGGCAGGCGTACTCGCCAGTACTCCCGACCTGCTACACGGTCAATCGCGACCAGCCAGGCCTCGGAGTACCCCCCGGGTCGATTCACATAGTGCCACAAGGTGGCGAAGAGTGTATCGCCGCTGACGCGGACACTCATCGAGCCCGATCGAAAGACTCCCGAGGTTGCGGTGTCACCGTCGATTCGACCCGGCTGCCACACCCAGCGGGCTTTACCTGTGTGCAGATCTACAGCACTAACCGATGCGCCCCACGCCGGGATGTAGACCATCTGGTCGTCAGCATCGATACGAGAAGCCGCCACTGTTCCAGGCAGCGCAATGTATCCCGGCTCCACTCCGACCGTGTCGTCGGGCGCGTTGAAGCGCCACAGCTCGCGGCCGGTCACAGCATCAAGCCCGACTGTGTATGTGTAAAGCGGAGCGACGACTACTCCACTTCTCACCAGAATGTTCGCGCCGGCGATCGGCTCTTGCCCAACCTTGGCGGTCCACTTGCGATTACCAGTGCCGACATCCCGTGCGATTACTTCGCCGGATCCGTCGCCGAAATAGACGACGTTGCCGGAAACCGCAGGTCGCGCCCACGCCCAGCCAGATTGGGGTTGATACCATCGGCCGCGCACTCCTCCGTGTCCTGGTCCCGTTGCATCACGGCAAGACAAAAGGCATACGGTAAGCGCGGCAAGTCCAGCAAAGGATGTGCGCCTGAGCGGCAAAGAGAATTGCATGGCGAATCATATGCGGGAAGACGTCGATTTTTCATACGTCAAATGACGTAGCGAACTCTTCGCGCAAATGGTTTAAGCTTTATCACATCGACTATGCCCAACCGCCTCGCCAACGAAACGAGCCCCTACCTCCTCCAGCACGCCGGCAACCCCGTCGACTGGTATCCGTGGGGACCCGAGGCGCTGGAGACCGCGAAGCGCGACGACAAGCCAATCCTGCTCAGCATCGGCTACGCCGCCTGCCACTGGTGCCACGTCATGGCGCACGAGTCGTTCGAGAACGAGCAGACCGCACGCCTCATGAACGACAACTTCGTCAACATCAAAGTCGATCGCGAAGAGCGGCCCGACATCGATGGCATCTACATGCAGGCCGTGCAGGCGATGACCGGCCAGGGCGGCTGGCCGATGACGATGTTCCTCATGCCCGACGGCAGCCCATTCTATGGTGGGACGTATTTTCCGCCCGACGATCGACACGGCCTGCCATCGTTCCGAACGGTTCTTCAATCTGTGACCGACGCCTACGCAAGGAGACGCGAAGGCGTAGCTGAGAGCGCGGAACAGCTCCGGCAGATCTACCAGAGCAATCTCGCCCAGACGCGGCCCGGAGGCGGCCTCACTCCGGAGATGCTCAAGCCCGTCTATCGATCACTTGCCCAGCGCTACGACGCGCGGAACGGAGGGTTCGGCTCGGCTCCGAAATTCCCGGCGACGATGGTGCTCGACTTCCTGCTTCGCCACTGGAAGCGGACCGGCACCGACGAGGCGCTAGAGATCGTCGTGAATTCCTTCCGCAAAATGGCGCGCGGCGGAATCTACGATCAGATCGGCGGAGGGTTCGCCCGCTACTCGGTCGATGCGAGCTGGCTCGTCCCGCACTTCGAGAAGATGCTCTACGACAACGCCCTTCTCACCCGACTCGGCGCGCATCTCTGGCAGGCGACCAAAGACGAAGAGATTCGCCGCGTCACGATCGAGACGGTCGAGTGGGTCGGTCGCGAGATGACCGCGCCCGAAGGCGGATTCTACTATCAGATCGGCGGAGGGTTCGCCCGCTACTCCGTCGATGCGAGCTGGCTCGTCCCGCACTTCGAAAAGATGCTGTACGACAACGCCCTGCTCACTCGCCTCGGCGCGCACCTGTGGCAAGCGACAAAAGACGAAGAGATCCGCCGCGTGACGGTCGAGACCGTCGAGTGGATCAGCCGCGAGATGACCGCGCCGGCCGGCGGCTTCTACTCTTCACTCGATGCGGACAGCGAGGGTCACGAAGGCAAATTCTACGTCTGGAGCGAAGCCGAGCTCGATTCACTCCTCGGTGCCGACTCGTCCGCATTCAAGACCTATTACGGCGTGACACGCGGCGGAAACTTCGAGGGGAAGAATATCCTTTTTGTGCCGTCGGACCGCATCGCCGCCGCGCTGCGCGCCGGGATCGATGAGAAAGGGCTCGACATCATCCTCGAGCGGGCGCGGCAAGCACTCTACGACACACGCGCGCGCCGCGTCTGGCCCGGCCGTGACGAGAAGATCCTCGCCTCCTGGAACGGCCTGATGCTTCGAGGTGTCGCCACCGCGGCGAAAGCCTTCGGTCGAGATGATTTCGCCACGTTGGCAATACGAAATGCTGAGTTTCTCGCGCGCGAGATGGTTCACGACGGACGAGTGATGCGCTCGCACAAGGAGGGCGTCACACGGATCAGCGGATTTCTCGATGACCACGCCGCGGTCGCGCTGGGATTTCTCGCCGTCTACGAGCTCACCTTCGACGAACGCTGGGTAACGCACGCGCGTGAGATCGCGGATGCAATGATCGAATGGTTCTGGGACGACGGGATCGGCGCATTCTTCGATACCGCGCGCGACGCCGAGCAGCTGATAACGCGACCCCGCGACGTCACCGACAATGCGACCCCTTCCGGGACGTCGCTCGCCATTGAGCTTCTGCTCTATCTCGCCGAGCTGCAGCAGGACGGTGAATACCGCCGCCGCGCCATTCATGCGCTCGAGACACTCGCCGAGCCAATGCTTCGCTTCCCCACCGCCTTCGGCCACCTGCTCGGCTGCGCGGACATGGAGCTCCACGGAGCGATCGAGGTCGCCCTCGTCGGCGAGACGTCACACCCCGGGTTCAGGGCACTGGAGCGCATGGTGGCCGAGCGGTACGTTCCATCACTCGTGTTGGCGGGCGGAGCTCCGGGGTCGCGCTCCACGGTCAAGCTATTGGAGAACCGCCCGCTGGTAGACGACAAGCCGACGGCTTATGTCTGTCGGGGTTACGCGTGTGACAAACCGGTAACGGATCCGGAAGCGCTGTCAGATCAGCTGCAGAATGCGGCACAAGCCGGAATAAACAGTAACGAAGAAACGGGATGGATCGGATGAATAATCGTATTTCGCAGATATACGGCTACGCGGTTTGTCTTATCACGGTTATCGTGATGCTGATCGCCATCAAGTCGGTCGTCGATGCCGCGATCGATCTGAGCGATCCCATTCGTGCGGAGGGCAGCAGGATGGGGCGCACGCTCACGAACTTCGAGGTGTACAAGATGGAGGTGAGACGCGAAGCTGGTACGCGCGCCCAGTTTGGTCAGACGCCGGCGAGTGTGGCTCCCGTTAAAGTAGCGGCCGACACCGTCTCGTCCGACGCCGAGCTGCGCCGTCTCTATGACGCGGAGCGCGAGACGGCGATTGGGAACGCGCGCTTCCGCGCGACTCGCTCGCTTATCGGCAACCTCCTTCTCATTTTCCTCGCCGGTATCCTGTTCGTCATCCACTGGCGCTGGCTCAAGCGGCGCGACACGATGCCCTCATCGGCGTGAAAGGCAAGCGAATCTCGGCGTCAGAGCGACCCATCTGAGTGGCTGAGCAGACATTATCGTTCACCCGCGGGCTCTTCGCGGGTGTAGTCCTCGACTCGCTTCTCTTTCCATATCCGCGCCGGCTCGATGAACGGAACGCCGACGAGGCCCGCACCGTTCGCCGCCTGATCAAGAGCCTCCGAGAGATGGAGAGCGATCTGATCGACTCCGCGAAGTTCGATGAGGCAGAGACGATCCCCGAAAATGTCATCCGCGCTTTCGGCGAGGCGGGGATGCTGGGGCTCACCATCCCGAAGAAATACGGCGGGCTGGAGCTGTCGTCGTCTGCGTACGCGCGAGTCTTCGAGACGCTGTCCGCGATCGACGCATCGCTCGCCGTTCTCGTCGGCGTCCACTGCGGCCTTGGCTCCAAGGCGATCGTGCTGCACGGGAACGATGAGCAGAAGGCGCGGTATCTGCCGCCGCTCGCGCGCGGTGATTTTCTTGCCGCATACGCGCTGACCGAGCCGGACGTCGGATCGGATGCCCAGAACATCAAAACGACCGCGACGCTGAGCAAGGATGGATCGCACTGGACGCTCAACGGACGGAAGATCTGGATCGGGAATGGCCATCGCGCCGGGGTGATCGCGACTTTCGCGCAGGCATTCGTCCAGCGGCGCGGCGAGACCGTTCAGCGCATGACCGCCTTTCTGATCCGCCCCGACATGCCCGGATTCAAAGTTGTCGGCACCGTGCACAAGCTCGGCATCCGCGGCTCGACACAGGCGGAGCTGAGCTACGAGGCACTCGAGGTTCCCGTCGATCATCTGCTCGGCGCCGTGGGCAGAGGATTCGGCGTTGCGGTGCACGTGCTCAATGCCGGGAGACTCACGCTTGCCGCTGGATGCACGGGCGGAACGAAACGAACGCTAACCCAGATGGCATCGTACGCCGAGCAGCGCGTGCAGTTCGGTCATCCGCTGGCGGACTTCGAGATCACGCAGCGCAAGCTCTCCCGCGTGGCGAGCGAGATTTATGCTTCCGATTCGATGCTCGGGATTCTCGCGTCGCTGGTTGACCGGGGCGACAATGATTTCTCGCTCGAGGCCGCGTGCGCGAAGGTGTTCGCCAGCGAGATGGTGTGGCGAGCCGCCGATGAGATGGTGCAGCTCGCCGGAGGACGCGGGTACGTGAAGCCGTATCCGTACGAGCGGATACTGCGCGACTCGCGGATTAACCGGATTTTCGAGGGCGCCAACGAGGTTCTGCGTTTGTTCATCGCGCTGAACGGAGTTCAGGCGCCCGCTGAAGCGCTGAAGGAGGTCGGGTCGGCGCTCAGGCGCCCGTTGCGCAATCTCGGACTGTTGGGCGGATTCGCCACCTCGCGCGTCAAGCTTCGTTTCGGTCAGACGTCGACGCTGGACATCGAGCTCCACGACCGCCTCAAGAAGCACAAGCAATTCTTCGAGAAGCACGTCGCGGATCTCGGGGGCGCGACCGATCGCATCGTCATCCGCCACCGCGAGAAAATCGTGGACAGCGAGCTCATGCTCGAGCGGCTGGCGGATATGGCCATCGATTTATTTGCGACAGCGGCTGTGATCGCCCGGACGCAAAGCCTCATTGACGAGCTCGGCGTCGAACAGTGCGAGCGGGAGATCGCGCTCTGTGATCTGTTCTGCCTCGAAGCTGGCCGTCGTTTCCGCGAGAATCGCAACTTGCTCGATTCGCGGGAGGAAAACGTGGACGACGGCCGCAGACGAATCGCGGGCGCCGTCCGTGATTCGAAGGGTTACTTCGTTACCGATGCGATTCTGGAAGAGTGACGGCGCCGATCTGGCATCTACGTAAACCGCTCCAGGCGCTAGCTAGCAGATCATCCCTTTACTGTGCCGCCAGAGTAGGAATAAACGTCGGCGCGCGCCGGTGTTTTGTCGCCTGCTCGTACGCGTACGCGATCTTGATCAGAGTCGGTTCGCTGTACGCGCGGCCAAAGAAAGAAATCCCT
>DASWBC010000167.1:0-1718 GCA_036390815.1 Gemmatimonadaceae bacterium | reverse complement strand
AGGCGATGGGCTCCGGCGGTTCAAGCACGTGCTCTCCCAGCGGCCGCTCGAACCAGGCCACATCGTGCCATTTGTTCATCTTGTAACCGACTCGGTGATAAATGCCAACGCGTTCGAAGCCCATCGTTTCGTGCATGGCGATGCTGGCGTGGTTCGGCAGCGTGATACCCGCGTAAGCGTTCCGATAACCTTGGGCTACGAGTATCTCGAAGAGCGCGGTGTAAAGCGCCCGAGCGATACCGCGTCGTTGCGCATCTTCTCTGACGTACGCCGCGACGTCGACCGACCATCGATAGGCGGCGCGCTCCCGATGGGCGGTCGCATAGACGTATCCGACGACCTTGTCTGATGATTCACAAACGAGCCACGGATACTGGGTCAACACTGTTGCAACGCGACGCCTCATCTCTATTGCATCCGGCGGTGTCAGTTCGAATGATGTTGCGCGCGTGGACACGGCCGGAGCATAGACGTCCGCTATGTCTTGTGCGTCCTGCTCTCCCGCGATTCGAATCACAGCAGCGACGTGATCAGGTTCGCGCCCCATTCAGCGACGCGGGCGATCTGCGGCCGCTTACGGAATTCCTGCAGATTGATCTGAGCGGAGCGGCCCAGATCCGCGAGGAACACGTCCTCCATCTGACTTCCAAACGTCTTGTCGAGCACCATCAGCGTGCATTCGTCGTTGAGTGCGAGCGAGCGGTTGTCGAAGTTCATCGTGCCCACCGCGGTCCAGCACCCGTCAACGACGAACGTCTTGGCGTGCAGGGTCGAAGGCTGGTACTCGTACACTCGCACACCCCCCACCAGGAGCCGGTCGTAGCGCGAGTGCGCCGCGCGCCGTGCCACCCGCACGTCAGTCCGTGGGCCTCCACGCAGCACACGCACGTCCACTCCTCTGTCTGCGGCGGCGACGAGGAGCGCAACGAAGCTGCGGTCCGGCGCGAAATAGGCGTTTGTGATGAAGAGTTTCTGCTGCGCTCCCGCGATCGAGAGCGCAAGGAAGCGCTCGGCGGCCGTGCTTCCGAGTGTTGGCGCTGTCGCCAACAGTCCTGCAGCCTCAACGCCATCGTCCTCATACGTCACGGCGACGCGACCGCTGAAGAGCTCGCCTGTCGCTTCAGCCCACGCCGCCGCGAACGCCGCCTGAAGCTGATACACCGCGGGTCCCTCGAACCGAATGTTCGTGTCGCGCCAGGCCAGGTCGGTCTCGCCGTCGCCCAGCCATTTATCGTCTACGCCGAAACCGCCCGTCCAACCAACACGCCTGTCGATCACGACGCCGCGGATGTGAGACCGGTTCTGGACCACCCACAGATTGCGAAAGCGAAGCGGTCGGAACGCCACGACGCGTATTCCAGCATCGCGCATTGCGGCCAGGTAGGACCTCTTCAGCCCGCCCGCGCCGAATGCATCGTACAGCAAGAACACCCTGATCCCCGAAAGTGCGCGCTCGATGAGAATCTTGCTCAACTGATCGGCCACTCGCCCGGGCTCGGCGTAGTACATCTGCACGGTGATCGATTCCGTCGCGGACCGCAGATCCGCCCAAAGTCGCTCGTACGTGCCGTCACCGTTGAGAGCGAGCTCGACCTTGTTTCCCGGCAGGATCACCCCGCCTGCGAGAAGGGCGACAGTCGCTGCAAAATCGGGCTCACTCACTCCCACCGGTGCGCCATCCACGCCCACTCCCCGAACTCGACGGACAGCAGTGCCGC
>DASWBC010000166.1:0-3176 GCA_036390815.1 Gemmatimonadaceae bacterium | reverse complement strand
ATTTTCGGCCCTCAGGAATTCGCTGAACCAGAGCCTGACGGAGAGGTCCACATCCTTCTCTGCGACGCGAAATCCAGCGCCGGCTCCCTGAAGCCGAAAGTTGGCGGCACTAAGGTTGGCGCGTCTCAAGCCTCCATCAAGCAGGGTGGCAGCTCCAACAACCTGGGCCGCGCCCTGAGAGGTGGTGTAGGCGAGCGGGCCGCCGGTGTTGACGCTGCTCGTGACTGCGAGTTCGGGGGAGCGGCTTGCCTTTGATTCGCGGACTGATGTGCGGGCGATGTCGACTCCCCGCGCCGCAACGGGCAGGTGAGCGTTTGCATTGCGTGCTTCGCTCAGCGCCTCGTCGAGCGTCAACGGCGGCGCCGCGCTCCTCGCCTTTGAAGTGTCATTCGGCGATAGAGAGCCAGCCTGCGCACGGGCGAGGCTTGGAACGAGCAGCAGGCCAGCTAATCCAGCATAGAAATAAAATCGTGGTTGTCTGTACACTGGTCGTATTCTACTCGGGTTACCTTGCGCGGGGATTACCTAATTTCGCAGGACTTCGGCGGGATGGTGGCCCTGGCTCTCCGCCCACATAGCTTTATACCATGACGCCGCCACCCATCGCCCACCCGCCCGAGACCCTCGAGGGCTGGTACTCGCTGCACCAGATCTTTCGATTCACCAGACAGAAGCCGGACGCGACCCGGCTCGCGCGCATGGTCAGGAGCGTCGCGGCCACACTCGCCTCGGGTCCGGGCGCGCGCAAGACCAGGACTTCGCCGGCACCGGCCGGCTGGAGTTGTTTCGTGCGTCTCATCGGGTCGACCTCTGACCTGATGGTGATTCACTTTCGTGAGTCGCTCGACGCGATTGGCGCTGCGCAGAATGCGCTCTCCAGAACCGAATTGGCCAAGGCGCTCGAACCCGTCTACGCCTTCCTCAGCGTCACTGAAGCGGGACTCTATCACATCACCGCCGAGCTGGCGCGGGCAGCCGAAGCACGGGGAGGGAAGGTCGGCGACGTTGAGTATGCGAAGGCGCTCGCTTCCCGCTCGACTGCCGAGCGCGAAAGCCAGCAAGTAAAAAGGCGGCTCTATCCGGAGCTGCCTGAGAAGATGCCATACGTCTGCTTCTACCCGATGTCAAAGCGCCGCGACGCGTCGCAGAACTGGTACACCCTCTCGCTCGATGAGCGCAGCCGGCTGATGCAAGCCCACGGACTGACCGGGCGCCGCTATTCAGGGAAAGTGCAGCAGGTGATAACGGGCGCGATCGGTCTCGACGCCTGGGAGTGGGGCGTCACTCTCTTTGCCGAGGATCCGCTCGAGTTCAAGAAACTGGTGACCGATATGCGCTTCGACGAGGTGAGCGCGAAGTACGCGGAGTTCGGCGACTTCTACGTCGGAAGAATCATTCCGCGCTAGCTGCGGGAATTTTTCGAACGGGCTGCGACACGCTGGCGTCGCCGCGCAGTCCCCTCTACTCGGCCCTGGGAAGAGTGAGAGTGAAAGTCGAGCCGGAGCGAAATGTGCTCGACACCGTGAGATCGCCGTTCATCGCCCGCGCGAGCTCGCGGCTGATCGCGAGCCCGAGTCCCGTGCCCTCGTGCGCGCTGCTGAGCGACCTTCCGAGCTGTACGAAGGGCTCGAAGATCGCTTCCAGCTTTTCTTCAGGGATTCCGGTGCCGGTGTCGATTACCTCTATCGAGGCGGTGTCCCTGGACGTGCTGCACGCAACTGTCACGTTTCCGTTCGGACCCGTGAATTTGATCGCGTTCGAGAGGAGATTGAGCAGAATCTGATCGACCTTGGCGCGGTCGCCCAGGATGAGGTATTTGGGATCGGTCCGTTCAGCCGTCAGAGAAATACTTTTCGCGGCTGCCTGCGGTTCGACCAGCGGCATCACTCCTTCGATCACGCTGGACAAAGGAAGAGGCCGGATGTCATACGTGAGATGACCACCCTCGATCCGGCTGAAGTTGAGGAGATCGGAAATAATGCCGAGCAAGTGTTGTTGGCTCCGGCGAATCCTCTCCAGGTAATCCAGCTGCTCGGGGGTTATCGGGCCTCCGAGTCCGAGAGTCAGAAGCTCGGTGTATCCGCCGATGGCATTGAGCGGAGTCCGAAGCTCGTGTGACATCGCAGCGAGAAAGCCACTCTTGGCCACGTTCGCCGATACGGACTCGGCCAGACGGCGCGCATCCTCGAGCGCTTTCAGCTCCGCATTGCGCCGCTCGGTGAGGTCGCGCGTGACCTTGACGAATCCCACGAGCGTGCCGGCCTCGTCGCGAACCGCCGTGATTACTACGTTTGCCCAGAAGTGCGAACCATCCTTACGGACGCGGGTTCGTTCCTCCTCGAACCGGCCCTCGCTGGCGGCGATCTCGAGCTCATGCTGTGGATGGTTAGTCCGGCGGTCCTCTTCAAGATAGAAGACAGAAAAATGTTGCCCGATGATCTCATCTGCGGTGTAGCCTTTGATCTTTTCTGCCCCACGGTTCCAGCTGGCGACGTACCCGTGCGGATCGAGCATGAAGATCGCGTAATCGCGCACCGACTCGACCATGAGCTGGTAGATTCGCCCACCGTGCTTGATGGTGTCGGCCAGCCGCGTCTTCGCGATCGGCGCGGGTTGCCTCGCAGCATCGCTCGGAGCGTCAGCTGACGCAGGTCGCGGGTTTGGTTTAGGAAGGGTTTCGGCTTTGTCGGCCATAACTACGACAGAATGGGATTGCGTGCGTGCGAATCGAGGCCGGCCGACTGGGAACGCATCTCCGGCGTCGGCTCGACCGTGGGTCTACGAACAACGGAACCGGCAGGAATTAATTGCAACGACCGTGCGAGGACCCTGGAAGACCGATTCGGGAACGTTGCTGTCCTCCCAGCGGGTTGTAGGGCGGTTCCTGAGCGACTATACTCCGCAGTCTGTTTCGCCACGAGAGTTGTGCTCGAAACGGGACGTAGCGCAGCCCGGTAGCGCACCTGAATGGGGTTCAGGGGGTCGCGGGTTCAAATCCCGCCGTCCCGATTTTCAAGTGAAGGCCCTGCAATGCTTTGCGTTGTGGGGCCTTTTTATTTCCTGCCAGCAGATGTGAGTTACGTTGCGTGTTCCTCTCTCAACCTGGCGCCACGAGCCGCATCGTCGGATTCAGGACCACCTTGCGCATCGTTCCGCATCCGCCTGGAAGTAAGAAC
>DASWBC010000165.1:0-8363 GCA_036390815.1 Gemmatimonadaceae bacterium | reverse complement strand
CCTTCCTGGGTGCGGCGCTGGTGCTGGGGACACTTTTTCTGCTGGGCATGGCGACGCTCCACCTCGGAAGATTTCCCGTGCGCGAGTGGCCGTGGCGCGCGCCCTTGTTCGCGGTGTTCGAGACGGTGGGCGAGATGACTGTAAGCCTCGTGCTGATCGCGCTGCACCGCGAGCCGTGGGGAACCGCGCGCGCCGAGTTCATGGACTGGCAGGCAATGGCGACCAACGTGGTATTCTGGCGTGTGCTTGGCGTGAGCGTGTGGGCGCTGCTGCTTGGCGTCACGGTGTCGTTCATCCGCGGCCGTGTGCTCAAGGAGACCGGCCGAGAGGTCGAGGCGAAGACTCTTCCCGGCGGACAGCCGTTCATCGAGAGACGCAAGCGAGATGAGTTTTAGTCGCGGACTGATAGTGCGGTGCGACTGCAACTGAACGAGAGGAAAGCTATAAGCTGACCAAGCTATAAGCTCAAAGCTGCAAACGTCGGGACGTCACTCAGTGGCGTGACGACACGGGCAGTTGACTGTGCCCCGACTCGCGCCTTGGAACGTCCCGACGTTTTGATGCTTTCAGCTTTGAGCTTGAAAGCTTACGGCTAACCTCTCGTTCAGTTGGAAGTTGATCTCTACTAAGCCGCGGTGCTTGCCTCGCAGTACTTGTCGAACGCGCGCGTGAGATCCTTCGCGATGTCGTCAGCGGTGCGCCCTTCGATCTGGTGACGCTCGAGCATATAGACGAGGTGGCCATCCTTGAGCAGCGCGATCTGCGGGGAGCTCGGCGCGTAGCCGGTGAAATAACCTCTTGCTCTCTGCACGGCCTCGACGTCCTGCCCCGCGAAAACAGTCGTGAGCTTGTGGGGCCTGGTGTCGTGCTGGATCGCCTTGGCAACAGCCGGGCGCGCGTTGCGAGCCGCGCATCCGCAGACGGAATTGACCACAACCAGCGTGGTCCCGGGGGCGTCCTTCAGCTTCGAATCGACTTCCTGGGCCGTGCGCATCTCTTCAACGCCGAGCTGCGTCAGTTCCTGGCGCATCGGTGTGACAAACCTTTCGTCGTACATCTTGTAGCCTCTCTTTAGCGAATGACCGTTATATGAAAGATAATGGATTGGAGCTAACGCGCGTACGAAACCCACCGGGCCATTTCCTTCATGGTGGGCCTCTTCCCGTACATGAGCAACCCGACGCGGTAAATCCGAGACGCCAGCCAGAGCGCGGCGACGCACCCGATCACCAGGAAGCCCAGGCTCGCCGCCATCTCGAGCACGGGCACGCCCGTCACCGCCATACGGATCGGCATGATGATTGGCGACGAGATCGGAATCAGCGAGAGCACGCGCGCCGTCGTTCCGGTTGGATTCAACAGCACCGGCTGAATGAACACACCCGTGCTTACGATCATGATCATGAGCGGGCTCGCTGCCTGCCTCGCCTCGCTTTCGCTGTTCACCGATGATCCGACCGCGGCGTAGAGGGACGAGTAGAAGATGAACCCGAGCAGGAAGAACAACAGGAAAAGGACGCCCGCCCCGAGGGTGATATCGGGGAGCGAGAAGTTCATCGCCGGCGCGCCCAGCTTCGCCATGATCGGCGCTCTGAGCTTGAGCAAGATGTAAGTAGTGGCGATCCACAGTATCTGCTGCGTCAGTCCCACGGCGCCGACGCCGAGGACCTTTCCGGCGAGGAGCGTATCGGTCGGGACGCTCGACATCACCACCTCGGCGACGCGAGTCGTCTTCTCCTCCAGCACGCCGCTCATGATAGTCTGCCCGTCGATCACGATCGAGAGATAGAGCAGGAATCCGATCGCGAAGCCGAACAGCACGCTCGCCATGCCCGATCCGGCGCGGCCACGCTCCGTTATGCGCTCGGTGCTGAAGTCGAGAGGGATGAACGTGATCTGCTTCAGCTTCGCATCATCCAATCCGACATTCTGCAGTCGCGATGCGAGTATCGTTTGCCGGATCGCGCTCTTGATCTGCGTCATGTCGGCGATCGACGTCGCGTTCGACCCTGCGTAGCGCGCTGACTCTCCCGCGATCGTCTGCTGATCGACGACGAGGTAACCCGACTTCTTCTTTTGCATTACTTCCCGCGTTGCCAGGCTCTCCGCCTGTGTAAGCTCGCTGGGCGCCACCACTTTGACTGTCGGCATTCTGCCGGGAACAGTGGTGTCAACGGCGATATTCACCGCCAGCCGATGCCCGAACCCGGTACTGGTGGCATCCAGAATCGTCGTGTTGTAGACATCGGTCGTCGCCTTGCTCTTCGACGCCAGCCACGCCGGCACGATGATGATCGCGCTGAAGAAGATCGGCCCGAAAAACGTCGCGATCAGAAACCACTTCGACCGGACACGCTCGAGGTACTCGCGCTTGATGATCGCCCAGAGCTTAGCCATGTCCGGTCATCCCCTCTTCCACGCCGGTGGCACCGACCTTCTGAAGAAATATCTGATGCAGCGATGGCTGGATCATCTCGAATCTCTGCACCGCGGCGCCCGACTCGACGATTCGCCTGAGCAGCGCCTGCGGATCGGCGCCCGGCGCCATCTCGATCTCGAAGAATCTGTTGGAGTCGTCGGCGCGCTTCACCAGCGCGTTGTCGCGCAATATCGCCGCTACGCCGGAGAGTCCATCACCCTCGAGCGCGAGCGCGATGTTCCTCTGCCCGTGCTCTTCCTTCACAGAAGTGACGGTCCCGTCGAGCACTTTCTCGCCGCGCGCGATGATGCAGACCGAATCGCACAACCGCTCGGCGTTGTCCATGAGATGGGTGCTGAAGATCACCGTCTTGCCGCGCTTCTTGAGCTCGACCACCGTGTCCTTCAGCGCCTGGGAATTGATCGGATCGAGTCCGCTGAACGGCTCGTCGAGGATCACCAGGTCGGGATCGTGCAGCAGCGTCCCGATGAACTGGACCTTTTGCTGCATGCCCCGTGAGAGCTCGTCGATCTTGGAGAGTCCCCAGTCCTTCTCGGGAGTCTTGAGCGACAGCCGCTCGAGCCATTCGTCGATGCGGCGATCCGCGTCCTTGCCCCTCACGCCCTTGAGCTCGGCCAGGAATTTCAGGACGCGACGCACCTGCATCTTTCGGTACAGACCGCGCTCCTCCGGGAGATAGCCAAGCCGTTCGGTGATTTTGGGATCGTTCGACGGGCGTCCGAAGATGTGGATCTTCCCCGAGTCCGGCGCGATGATGTTGAGGATCATCCGAATCGTGGTCGTCTTCCCGGCGCCGTTGGGGCCGAGGAGTCCGTACACGCTTCCAGTGGGAACACGCAGCGTCAGATCGCGAACCGCCGTGTGATCGGCGTAGCGTTTGGTGACGTTCACTATGTCGATGGCGTATTCGGTCATGTAGCTTCGCGGGGGAAGCATCGGAGCAGGACAACAATATACGTCGAAAATAAATGCCTGTTTTAGAAACTTTGGCTATCGCGATGCTATTCCTTGTGGGTGCCGCGCTCTATGCATCGGTGGGGCACGGTGGCGCGTCGAGCTATCTGGCGGTGATGGGTCTCTTCAGTCTTGCGCCGAGCGTCATGAAGCCGACGGCGCTCGCCCTCAACGTCCTCGTTGCCGGCGTCGCGACGTTCAAGTTCTCTCGTGCAGGGTTGTTCTCGTGGAGACTCTTCTGGCCGTTCGCCGTGGTTTCTGTTCCGGCGGCGTTCATCGGCGGGGCGATGATGCTCCCGGCGCGCGCGTACAAGATCCTCGTCGGAGTCGTGCTCCTCTATGCAGCGGTATGGATGTTCCGCTCGGCGCTCAGGCCAATCAGTAAGGAGACGCATCTTCCACCACCCTGGGCCGCGCTCGTGGCGGGAGCGGCGATTGGATTTCTTTCGGGGCTCACCGGGGTTGGCGGTGGAATATTCCTGAGTCCCTTGATCCTTTACATGGGATGGGCGGAGACGAGGGCGACGTCCGGCGTTGCCGCGCCATTCATTCTCGTGAATTCGATTGCCGGATTGCTCGGGCATTTCTCGAGCGTAGCCCAACTACCGCCGAGCATTCCGATCTGGGGTGCCGCGGCCGTGATCGGAGGCTGGATCGGCGCGACGTACGGTAGCAAGCGCGCACCCGCTCCGGTGTTGAGGCAGCTGCTGTCGCTGGTTCTCATCGTTGCCGGCGCAAAGCTGATTGTTTACTGAGGAAGCTCTTTGCCAGAATCCACGGTCGTCATCGTCGGCGCGGGAGCATCGGGTCTGTCCGCCGCGGGCGCGCTGCAGCGGCGAGGAATCGCGTCGGTCATTCTCGAGGAGGATGAACGGATCGGTGGAACCTGGGCACGGCGATACGACCGCCTTCACCTGCATACGGTGCGCGGATTCTCAGGTTTGGCCCACTATTCCATACCTCGCCACTATCCCAAATACCTCTCGCGCGAGGACTTCGTCTCATATCTCGGAGAATACGCGAGGCATTTCAATCTTCGCGTGATCACCGGCTGTCCCGTGCGCAAGATCCGACTGGGGTCAGATGCGCCGTCCACATGGGTGGCTGCGACAGACCGCGGCGAATGGCGCTGTCGCGTCGTTGTCGTCGCAACCGGGCAGTATCGTTTTCCGAACCTGCCCATGTGGGAAGGTCGCGCGGCCTATGAGGGGATTCTCGTCCATTCCGGGCGCTACACCACCGCGTTTCCCTACGCCGGCAAACGAGTGCTCGTCGTAGGCGCCGGAAATAGCGGCACCGAGATCGCCACCGATCTCGCCCAGAATGGAGCTGCGTTCGTGGCTCTCAGCATCCGGACGCCACCACCGATCGTGCCGCGCGATCCCTTTGGCATGCCCGTGCAGCGAACAGGAATTTTACTGAGCTTTCTGCCACCCGCGATCGCTGATCGCCTTGGACGACTGACCACGCGGATCGTACTCGGAGATCTCACTCGTCACGGCCTCCAGACTCCGAAGTGGTTTCCATTCTCGTCCAGGCGCGTTCCCGTCATAGATGTGGGGTTTGTCAGCGTCTTGAAGCGGGGCCTGGTACAAATCCGTCCCGCGCTCGCACGTTTGACCGTCAAAGGCGCGGTCTTCGAAGACGGCGGCACCGAGTCCTTTGATGCCATCATCGCGGCGACCGGATTCAGCACGGGCCTAAACGATCTTCTCGAAACGAAGGATGTGCTGGACGAATCCGGGGAGCCGGTCGATCTGTCCGGCGATCCTACCAGCCGTGCCGGCATCTTTTTCATGGGATTTACTCACAGCCTTCGCGGACACTTGTTCGAGGCCAACCTCGCATCCCGGCGACTCGCACGGAATGTTGATCGCTATCTCAAACGCACGATGATTACATCGATCAATGCCTCGACTTGACATCTGCGGTCAACGTCTCGCCAACCAGCATCTGAACAGGGAACCGCTCGACCGACCGAGCGACGTAGTCAGCCTGCTCGGCGCGGTACAGGCTCAGGACTACACCTTCGCCAAGTGGGGTCTCGCCCAACGCACACGCGACGCCACCGATGTGACGGTCGAGAAGGAGCTCGATGAAGGTGCGATTCTACGCACCCACGTTCTGCGCCCGACATGGCATTTCGTGGCGGCCGCCGACATTCGCTGGATGCTGGCGCTCACGGCCCCACGCGTGAATGGTGTGCTCGCTTCGTATGATCGGACGCTCGAGATCGACAAGGCGGTGCTCCGCCGGAGCAGGGCGGTGATGACGAAAGTGCTCCAGGGTGGCAAGCACCTCACGCGCGCCGAACTGTCGCTCGCGATGCAAAGGGCGCGTATCAACACGGAAGGCACACAACGACTTGCGCGTCTCGTAATGCATGCGGAGCTGGACGGCCTTATCTGTAGCGGCGTGCGACGGGGAAACCAGTTCACTTACGCCCTGCTCGAGGAGCGTGTGCCGCCCGCGCAGTCCCTGGGCCGTGACCACGCGCTGTTCGAGCTTGCGAAGAGGTACTTCAACACCCGCGGTCCCGCGACGGTAAATGATTTTGCGTGGTGGTCGGGTCTGACGAAGTCAGATGCGAAGAGAGGCGTGCAGGCGGCGGAATCAGAGCTGGAGCACGAGATCATCGGCGGACGCGAATATTGGTTTCCAACGCCAACACGATTCAAGACCAGGTCACCGTTGGCGCACCTGCTCCCAAACTACGATGAGTACTTCATAGGGTTAAAAGATCGGAGCGCTATGATGTCGACCCTCAGGGGCGCGGGAGTGAAGGGCGTGACTTTTCTCGGTGGTCACATCCTCGCCATCAACGGGCAGATAATCGGCGGATGGGCAAGGGTCCTCCGAGGGCAGACAGCGGTCATCGAGCTGAAGGTGCACGCTTCGCTCGCCGACGCCGAGCGCCGCGCAATTGCGAAAGAGGTCCGGCGACTTGGGGCGTTCCTCGGGTTGCCCGCGAAGGTCGGTAAAACGGTCTATCGTGCCTTGCCAAGACAGTAATTCGATTGAGTAATTGAGAGGACATGAGAAAACTCTTCTACATCGGTATCAGCCTGCTGGTACTGTTCGAAATCGCGAACGTGTATTTCATCATGCCGATGCCCGGCAGCCAGCGCATGGCCAGCATTGATCTGGCCTATCTGCTGTACACCTGGCGTTGGTTGTTCCGAGCGATTTTCGTGGTGATGATCGTCGCCGGGGCAGCTTCGGCATGGCGCACTCCGGGTCGGAGAAAGTTTGCCGCGCCGGTGCTGGTGGTTCTGGCGGCGGGTGTCGTGTACGCGCTGAACTTCCAGATGGCCGCCGACCGCATGTTCATTGCGCCAAAATCGGTGGTCATGGTGGCGGCCGATCGAAACAAGGTGGACACGGGCCGCCTCATCGTCGGCATTGACATCAATGGCCAGGCCCGGGCATTCCCAATCCAGTTCATCGGCTACCACCACCAGGTGCGCGACACCGTCGGCGGGCAGCCTGTCATGGTGAGCTACTGTACCGTTTGCCGAACGGGTAGGGTGTTCAGCCCCGTGGTGGACGGGCACACTGAATCATTCCGGCTGGTGGGCATGGATCACTTCAACGCGATGTTCGAAGACAGAACGACAGGGAGCTGGTGGCGCCAGGCCAACGGCGAGGCGATCGCGGGACCGGCGAAGGGCAAGGTCTTGGTCGAGATCCCGAGCCGCCAGGTCAAGCTCTCGGAGTGGCTGGTGCTCCACCCGAATTCTCTCATCATGCAGGCCGACTCTGCCCTTCGGACGAATTACTCCGACAGCACCAGCTATGAGACAGGCGCCAGCCGCAAACCGCTCACTGGTACCGATACGGCTTCCTGGCACGACAAGTCGTGGGTCGTGGGAATCACGGTAAATGGGCAGAGCAAGGCGTACGATTGGAATCGCCTGCGCCGTGAGAAATGTGTGAACGACATGCTGGGTGGGAAACCGATCGTCCTCGCGCTCGCGTCAGACAAGAGCAGCTTTTTCGCCTTCGTGCGACCCAATGCGGTGACGAGCTTCTCGGTCCGGAACGACTCGCTCGTCGCGGGCGGCACCGCCTACGCGTTCAGCGGCCAGGGTCCAACGGGCGCGCTCGAGGCGGTGAACGCATCCCAGGAATTCTGGCACAGTTGGCGGACGTTTCAGCCGGCGACGATGAAATACTGATCAATCGCCGCTACACCTTATCTGTTCGGCTCTGTTGCGCTCGCGTTCGGGATCGCGCGCCTGTCTCTCGAGGAACAGGGTTCCGTCGCTATCGGGCTGCCGATGTCCGGGATAGTGCCGGCCGACGGGACGTAGAGCTCACGTACCACTGGCCGCCGAGCGCGACGAGGTCGAGCGGATTCACGGTGATGGCTCCATAGCGCGCCGCCCAGTGCAGGTGTGGGCCGGTCACACGTCCCGTGTTTCCCACCAGCCCGATCTCCTGGCCCCGCTTCACGGTGTCGCCGACTGCGACGAGCGTCTTGCTCAGATGGAAATACGCGGTGACGACTCCACCGCCGTGATCGATGTAGACCACATTGCCCGCCAGAAAGAAATTGTCGACGAGTGCGACGACGCCGCGATTCGCCGCGCGCACGGGCTCACCCATAGCGCCCCTGAAATCGACGCCCAGATGCCGCGTGGTGAGCGCGCCATTGAAGAGTCGCCCCGATCCGAATTCGCTCGTGATCACCGACGTACGCGGCTTGAGGAAGGATGCGGTCCACATCGGAGGCCTGTCGTGAGCCCGGCGGCCGATCTCACGGGCGCGTTCATTTTCGCGGTTGATGCGCGCGGTTGTCGCGGCGTCGAGCGGTTTGGTGAAGCTGCTGTCGACGGCCAGCGGCTGAGCCACCGGCGGCGGCACTTTCGGCAACACAAAGCGCACGAGCGCGGTCTCCGTCTTTCCCGACGCGCGCTCGATGGTCGCTCTCCCGACCAGGCTGCCTTCGGAGTCGACCGGTACTCCT
>DASWBC010000164.1:0-1557 GCA_036390815.1 Gemmatimonadaceae bacterium | reverse complement strand
AGGCGTCAGCCTCGAGGCACCTCCTTCCAGCTCCGCCCTGCTGTATCCCCCAGGTGGCGTCCGGCGGTATCCCTCTGCTGGAGTGCTGTAACCCTCGGGAGGCGTGCTCTGGCTGGCCACGACTGCCCATTGCGCCGCGATGAATCTCGACCAGAGCGTTCCCTTTCGTACTCCGTCCAGATCCGGCATCTGCTTTCTGTACGGAGTGACGACGACGTGCTCGAGCGTCGGAATACGGAACGCGATCTGTCTCAGGCGCGGCAGGAGATCGATCTCCTTTCCGTTGTAGAGATAACCGTCCGCCGCGAAGAGAACCTTCGGCTCGATCTGGCCAAAGCGGTCCATCACACCCTGAGCGCCGAAATCCGGAGAGCACGACGACCAGGTCGCGCCGAGGGATGTCGCCGCGAGCATGGCGATGACGGCTTCCGGGATGTTGGGCAACCAGCCCGCCACCCGGTCGCCCGGTCGAATGCCGGCGGCGTCGAGTGCGAGCGCCAGCGTGCCCACGGCTTCGCGCAGCTCGCGATAGCTGATCGTGCGTTGATGACCCTCCTCGTTCCACGACGAGAGGGCCGGCGCATCATCCGTGAAGCGGAGAAGATTCTCGGCGAAGTTGAGGCTGGCGTCCGGAAACCAGCGAGGTCCTTTCTCGGGATCGGGGGGAGCCATCTTGTCGAGTCCGACTCCCACGCGCTCGGCACCGCCGCCGGTGCCCCGATGGCCGATGATTCCGCAGAATCTCCACGTGAGCGACCAGAATCGCTCCGGGTTGTTGACCGACCACTCGTGGAGCTGCCAGTACGAATCCGATGAATAGTCGGGAACGGGCGGCCCGCCGCGCTCCTCCACGTACCGGAGGAATTCGGTCATGTTCGCCTTGATGACGCGCTCGGGCGAGGGTGTCCACAGCGCCTCGCTCATTTCGGGTTCAGTCTCTCAGCTCGTGGGAGGATTGAATTGCGCGTGCTGCCCCTGCAGCCACGACTTGTGGTAGTCCTTGTCCTCAATTTCCAGCGCCTGCTTCGCGACTTTGAGCGGACGGAAGCTGTCCATCATCACCGCCAGCTCGTCGGTGTATTTCGCGCCGATGCTCGCCTCTGCGCGTCCAGGGTGCGGACCATGTGGTATTCCGTCCGGATGATGCGTGATGCTGCCGAACTCGATTCCCTTCCGGCTCATGAATTCGCTCGACGCATAGTAGAGAACTTCATCGGAATCCACGTTGCTGTGATTGTAGGGAGCAGGCACCGCTTCCGGATGGAAATCGTACGGCCGCGGGCAGAACGAGCAGACGACGAATCCGTCGCCCTGGAAAGTCTGATGCACCGGCGGCGGCTGATGCACTCGTCCGACGATCGGCTCGAAGTCGCCGATGTTGAAGGCCCACGGATAGAAGTAGCCGTCCCACCCGACGACATCGAGCGGGTGGTGGTCGAGCATGATCTCGTTGATGCCGTCGTACTGCTTCACCAGAATCGGGAAATCACCCATCTCGTCGATGGGCTCGACAAAACTGGGACGCCGGATGTCGCGCTCCGAGTACGGCGCGCCTTC
>DASWBC010000163.1:0-3098 GCA_036390815.1 Gemmatimonadaceae bacterium | reverse complement strand
GATGGAATCATCGGGGACGCCGTGCGCCTGACCGTTTTCAATCAGGCTCATCAGCGTGGCCGTGCGCGCTTGATCAAAGGCTGCGGGCCGGGGCGAGCCCACGACCGGCACGACTGCATCGACGAAGTTGGGATATCTCACCGCCCACTCGAAGGCCTGATGCCCACCCATGGAGATGCCGAGCACCGCGTGCAGGCGCGGGAGCTTCAGGATTTCCACGACCAGCCGGTGCTGCGCGTCGACCATGTCGCGGATGGTGAGATCGCGAAACGCAGCGCGTCCCGCAGGCGGAGTGTTCGAGGGTGATGAAGAACGCCCGTTGCCGAAGGCATCGACGACGACGGTGAAGAACCGCGTCGTGTCGACCCATCCGTTCGCTCCGAGCATTCCGATCCAGTCTTCCGAGCGACCAAGCAGCCAGGTCGGGATGAGGACACCGTTCGTGCGGGCGGCGTTGAGGCGGCCGAAAGTCCGGTACGCAATTCGGCAGTTCTCGATTGTTGCGCCGCTCTCAAGCCGACACGTGCCGAGGGACGCGACCGTTGCCCGTGGAGTAGGTGGAGCGGGCGATCCCTGGCCGTATGCCGGGTTACCGAATTGTAGCGCAGCGAGAGCGCTGAGGAGGCTGACGTATCGATTCATGAAGTGATAGCCGGCGGCGATTTTCAGCACACCCACCAACATTTGAAAAGCCAGACGAAGAATATCACCACAAGGAACAGCAGAGCGAGCACGGCAAGCAGGACTCCTTCCCCTGCCTGTCTCGCGAGACTCTGGGGCTCGCTGGCACCTTTAGTCAGTTGCCTCGCGTTCTCATTAGCATGGTTAGCGATCACTCCCAGCAGCGCGAACAAGGGGGCGCACCACAGTGCGAGCGTCCCGTGCTGTGTGATGCCCGCCGCAATCCCGGTCAGCGCTACTATGCCAGCCGCAACTCCGAACGACGTCGAAGTTCTCCTCGCATACCGTGCCTCCTCGGCACGACTGGCCAAGTCATCGTTCGCCGGCGCCGAGTCAGGCCCGCCTTGTTGATTGCCTTTGTCGGCCATGGTCGGATATGGTTGAAGGCGTGGGCGTGCTCATCGATTCTTGTCGCCGTCTCGAAAATACGCATCGGCGTATCGAAACCACCATTACACTAACGAATGAGTGCTGGTCGCCAGTCGTCGTATTGGATTGAGCCGCCGACAGCAGCGCCGATGGCGAGTCCGCCTGCACCAAGAAAGGGTACCGCCAGATATTCCAATCCGCACATATCGTCGCCAGGCTTACAGCCGCGGGTTTTTTGCCAGCCATAGAACATTCCCGATGCCAAGCCAATAACAGCTCCGAAGAAGGCACCCTTGGCAATCGTTGAGCCATGTCTTTTTCGGCCCACGCTAACCTGGACCGCACTCAGCGATGGAAGAAAATAGCTATCGACCGAACATGACTCGCACGGCCGAAGGCGAACAGTATCGGGTGCGACACCGGTGAGTCGCCCGACGCGCCCCTCGGTGTCGCCCTGAGGCTGCACACGAATTTTGGAGCCCAAAGCACCGGAAAGAGTCCGTTGCGCCTGGAGTATTCTGCCCGAAGTGGCAAGCAGGCCGAGGGAAAGGCAAAGCAATCGCAGGATTCTACGAATCATATCTGCTGCTCACTGCGAACCCCGCTTGGCAGCCAGCGCGCTCCATCGTGCCATGACATCCTTGTACTGCGCTCTCGCCTTCGTCGCGGCATCGACTTGTCTCGCGGTTGGAGCGACATCGGCTCCCTGCATCGCCATCGCCGCTGCCATCATTGCCGCTCGTACACTCTCCAAAGTGGGCGGCCCGCTCGGTGCCTGACGGAACCCGAACCCCGGCCGCGCGCCCCGCGTTGGCGGCGGCGCGATCGAGTCGATCTGCGACTTCAACGCAGCGTCGCCCGCACTTGTCAGTCGATCGGACATCTTGCGCGCTGCCACGTACGCTGCGCGCAGGGCGACAGCCCCGTCGTACATCTCGCGCGAAAGGGTCGCAACCTGCGCCATCGCCGACGCGGGAGTTTTCACCCGAGGATCGAGCACGAGCTTGAGCGGCTGCGAGTAGGTCTTGCCGTCGGCCACGAGACGCACCGTATAGGAACCAGCCGGCGCCCACGGCGTCGTTGTGACCAGGTACGTCCGATGCGGAACCGCTCCGCCCTCCGACTGGCTCGTGCTATCGATGGGAGCGAAGCGCATGTCCCAGCTGAAACGATGCATTCCCATGCGCGACGAGAGCGCGTGGTTGGGCGCCGCCCAATAGAGTGGAACCGAACAATGGGGCGCGTTGGTATTTCGCTGGCAGATCTTGTTGTATTCCTCTGAATTCAGCGCCGGATCGGGGCCGGAAATCGTGTCGCTGCTCGAGTACATGCGAATGACTTTCCCACCCGCGTCCACGATCTCGAGCTTGACCGTTCCGGCGTTAGCGCCGAGGTAATAGTCGATGACCGCACCGGCGGGCGGATTCTCGCCCGCTGGAATCTCCGGCGGCCACGGCGTTGGATCGTTTTCCGCGAACCGCACGCGGACTGCTGTTGCAGGCCTAACGAGATATGAAGAGGACCGCGAGTTGCCCGCAGTCACCATTGCCCGTAGCGGCGTCACGTTGTCGAGAATCCAGAAGCCTCGGCCGTGCGTCGCGGCGATGAGATCCGAGCAGAGACACGTCGGGTCATCCTTCAGCTGTAGATCGCGTACCGAGATCGCCGGCATGTTGATGCGAAGCGATTGCCAGTGGTCACCATCGTCGTACGAAACCCACACCTGGGTGTCGGTGCTTCCATATAGTAGTCCCTTCACCCTCGGATCTTCGCGGATCGAGTTCGTCACCGCGCCCGCGGCGATACCGGTGTTGATCTCCGTCCACGTCCGTCCGCCATCGTGCGTCCGCCACAGGTGAGGATTCATGTCGTCGACGCGCATCGTATTCGCGGCTGCGTACGCCGTGTTCACGTCGAAATGCCCCGCTTCGATGTTGAAGATGCGTGTCCATGGCTTGATCTGCGGCGGCGTAACGTTCGTCCACTTCGTGCCGCCGTCGGTCGTCACCTGAATGTTGCCGTCGTCGGTGCCCGCCCAGAGGACGTTG
>DASWBC010000162.1:0-2119 GCA_036390815.1 Gemmatimonadaceae bacterium | reverse complement strand
CGATCCAGCCATAGCAGAGCGCTACTTCGACGCCCTCCGCATACGTCATTGATTTCGTTCCGGAAGTCTTCCTGGCAATCCGCACCCAGAGAGCGGGCGAGGTCTTGTGATTCTTCTCCAGCCAGGCGGCGAAGTCCTTTCGCGTCTTGAATCCGCGGATTGGGCCGGGCGCGGATTCAGTACCGGCGGTCTTCCTTTTCATCCCGGTGCCCGGGTCTCCCGGCCGCGGGCTTCCGCGAGCTTTTTCGCGATTCCGCGATAAAACGCGGCGTCGACGCTCTTATTCTGCTCGTCCAGACCGAGTGCGGCGAGCTCGAGCGCGTAGAGAATGTTGCCGAGGTACAGCTGCGCGATTCCCGCGACAGTGTCGCGATCGTCACCCATGCGCGGGCGCAGGGGGAATCGGAGTGACCTCGCGATGGTCCGTACCGGTCGATTCCGCGGAAAGAACGCGCACGACGACAGCGGTGATGTTGTCGTTGCCCCCATTGACGTTGGCTTCCTGTATCAGGGCGTCGACGATCCGCTCCGGCTTGGCTCGCGACACGAGTAGCTGCTGAATGCGCCTGTCTTCGACCAGACCGGTGAGCCCATCGCTCGCGAGAAGAAATGCATCGCCGACTTTGACGTCGCCGTCGAACACATCCGGCTCGATCTCGTCGGCCATGCCGATGCAGCGAGTGATGACGTTGCTCTGCGGGTGGCGTCTCGCCTGCTCCGGCGTGAGGAGACCCGCGTCGACCTGTTCCTGCACCAGCGAGTGGTCCTTGGTGAGCTGGCGCATATGGCCGTCGCGCACGAGGTAGATGCGCGAGTCGCCAACGTGTCCGACGATGAATCTCGTCTCAGAGAGAAGCAGGGCCGACACCGTGCTGCCCATGCCGAGCTTGTCGCGCTCGGTCCGGGTTCGCTCGTAGACTGCGCGGTTGGCATCGCGCAGGGCGTCGGTGACCCGCCCGTGCGAGTCTGCCGCTTCCAGATCGTTCAGGTCCGAGAGGTCGTGGCTGACCATCTCCACCGCCATCTCGCTCGCGACCTCGCCGGCCGCGTGCCCACCCATCCCGTCCGCGACTATAAATAGACCGCGGTGAGCGTTGGCCGAAGCGTGAAGCGAGTCTTCATTACCCTTTCGAATCCGGCCGACATCAGTGCGAGCCGCAACAGCAAGGTGCACTAGCGGGAGCTCATTGGAATGGAAGGACGGGTGGGTGGTTCGGTTGATGGAGGGGACCCTCCTGGCCTCAAACTACGAACACGCGAAATGAGCGGCAAGCATCACCCTGCGCGCTTGAGCAGCGGCTCCGAGTCTCCCGCCTGCAGCCTCCAGAGCGTGTTGTAGAGGCCGCCCCTCTCCAGCAGCTCGCGGTGCGTCCCCCGCTCGGCTACCTCGCCGTGGTGCAGAACCAGAATCATGTCCGCGTTTGCGATCGTACTGAGCCGGTGCGCCACCGCGATCGTCGTTCGTCCCGACACCAGCACGCTGAGCGCGGCATGGATCTCGGCTTCGATCTCGCTGTCGACCGCGCTCGTCGCCTCGTCGAGGAGCAGCAACGGCGCGTTCGCGGCGACCGCCCGCGCAAAGGACAGCAGCTGCCGCTCGCCGACGCTGATCGATGCGCCCCGCTCCCCCAGCACCTGACCATAACCCTGCGGAAATCCGCGGATTATCCGGTCGGCGCCGACTTTCGCAGCCGCCTTCACCACGTCCTCGTCGCTGAGCGGATTGGAGAGCCGGATGTTGGTCGCGATGTCCCCGGCGAACAGGAAGATGTCCTGTTGAACGTAGCCGATCAGCGACCGCAGCTCGTCCAGCGGCATGGTTCGGATGTCGGCCCCGTTGATGGTGATCCGCCCACGCTGGGGGTCGTAGAAACGCATGAGCAGATTGACGATCGTTGTCTTCCCCGCTCCGGTATGCCCAACCAGAGCGAGAGTCTCACCCGGACGCGCGGTGAAGGTCACTCCCTTGAGAACCCACTCGACCGGTACAACGTCTTGCGGCCCCTCCTTCTGCTTTGCCAGATGCGCCACACCGTAGGCGAACCAGACATCCTCGAACGCCACTTCTACACCGGTGCCGAGCCTCGCCACATTCCCGAACGCGGCTTTGTCCGGTACA
>DASWBC010000161.1:0-1918 GCA_036390815.1 Gemmatimonadaceae bacterium | reverse complement strand
AGATCAAGAACGCCATTCGGCGTACGGCGCCCGGACACGACGTCGTCATCACCGAGATCGGCGGGACCGTCGGCGACATCGAATCCCTTCCGTTCCTCGAGGCCATCCGCCAGTTCCGCCAGGAAGTCGGCCGAGACAACGCCCTCTTCATTCACCTGACTCTCGTTCCCTACATCGCGGCCGCTTCGCTGGGCCGGCTTCTCGTCGAGCGCGGGATGCGCGTGGCGATCATGAAGTTCGACCCTTATCTGAACGTGGATCCGGGGACGATGTCGCCCTTTCAGCACGGCGAGGTTTTCGTCACCGACGACGGCGCCGAGACCGATCTCGATCTCGGTCATTACGAGAGATTCATCGACCGCTCGCTCGCGCAGGCCAACAACATCACGACGGGCCGTATCTACCTCAATGTGATCACGAAAGAGCGGCGGGGCGAATACCTGGGTTCCACCGTGCAGGTCATTCCGCACGTCACCGACGAGATCAAGGGCGCGATGAAGCGGCTCGGCCCTGAGAGCGACGTGGTGATCGTCGAGATCGGTGGCACCGTCGGCGACATCGAATCGCTGCCGTTCCTCGAAGCGATCCGCCAGTTCCGCCACGAGATCGGACGCGAGAACGCGATCTTCATTCACCTCACCCTCGTGCCGTACATCGCCGCCGCCGGCGAAGTGAAGACGAAGCCGACGCAGCATTCGGTGAGAGAGCTGATGGAGATCGGAATCCAGCCGGACATCCTCATCTGCAGAACCGAGCGCGCTCTGTCCGAGGAAGTGAAGCGCAAGATCGCGCTCTTCTGCAACGTCGAGTTCGGCGCCGTAATCGAGAGCCGCGATGTGCCGACGATCTACCAGATACCGCTTCTGTTTCACGAGCAGGGACTCGACGAGCGCGTGATGCACAAGCTGGGTCTCCTCGGACGCCGCGCTCCGGACCTGACGAAATGGCGCGCCATGGTGGAGCGCGTTCTTCACCCCCATGGCCGCGTGAAAATCGCCGTCATCGGGAAGTACACCGGCTTGATAGACAGCTACAAAAGCGTGCAGGAGGCGCTCATCCACGGTGGAATTGCCAACGACGTCGGAGTCGAAGTATCATGGCTCGCCAGCGACCTGTTCACGACCAGGGAGAAGACGCGCGAGCTGCTCGCCGACTTCCACGGGGTGCTGGTTCCCGGCGGGTTCGGGGTGCGTGGCGTCGAAGGGATGCTCGAGGCGATTCGATACGCGCGCGAATCGGGCCTTCCGTTCTTTGGAATCTGTCTTGGCATGCAGACCGCGATCATCGAGTTCGCCCGCAACGTCATCGGCTTGTCCGACAGCCACTCGAGCGAGTTCGCGCCCGAGTGCGGCGATGCCGTCATCTCCTTGATGGAAGACCAGCAGCATGTCACCGACATGGGCGGGACGATGCGCCTCGGCGCGTATCCGTGCAGACTCGGGCCGGGAACGCAGGCCGCCGCGATATACGGCGCGCCCCAGGTGAGCGAGCGCCACCGGCACCGTTATGAAGTCAACAACAAGTACCGCGACCAGTTCATCGAGCACGGACTGAACCTGAGTGGCCTGTCGCCGGACGGATCGCTGGTCGAGATGGTGGAGCTCCAGACGCATCCTTGGTTCATTGGCTGCCAGTTTCATCCGGAGCTTCAGTCGCGCCCGACGCGCCCGCACCCTCTCTTCGCCAGCTTCATCGGGGCGGCCGTCCAGGCGAAATCGCCAACCAGAAGCAGCCGGAAGCGCGCGCCCCTAGAAGCGGGGGAATAGCGTGGCGCAACTCTTTCCGGAAGGCAAGCTCTTTCTCATCGCTGGTCCCTGCGTTCTGGAGAGCGACGAGCTCAACCTACGCGTTGGTGAAACGCTGGCGAAGCTCGCTGAACGGATTCCCGGGGGGATCATCTACAAGGCGAGCTTCGACA
>DASWBC010000160.1:0-2792 GCA_036390815.1 Gemmatimonadaceae bacterium | reverse complement strand
TCTTATGCGGAGAACATGATGAACGCGGCCCGGTGGGGCTTCAACGACATGATCTCCAAGTTCGGAAAGCCTGTCGACCGAACCGAGTGGGGGATGACACCGCAGACCTACAACGCGTACTACAATCCTTCCAACAATGAGATCGTGCTGCCGGCCGCGATCTTCACGGTTCCGGGAGTGCCAGACGGGCAGGTCGACGATGCCGTCGCGTACGGCTACGCGGCAGCGGGTACAATTGGGCACGAAATTACACATGGCTTCGACGACGAAGGCCGCCAGTTCGATGCGGCAGGGAATCTCACCGATTGGTGGACGAGTGCTGACGCCGCAAAATTCCAGGCGCGCGCCGACGTGATGGCGAGACAGTTCGACGCCTACGAGCCGATGCCGGGACTTCACATCAATGGCAAGGCCAGCCTCGGCGAGAACATCGCCGACTACGGCGGGGTTCTGCTGGGGCTCGATGCGTTCAAGAAAACGGCGCAATACAAGGAAGGGAAGCCGATCGGCGGGCTGACCCCTGTCCAGCGCTACTTCCTAGGCTACGCTCTCGGGTGGTTGAGCCAACAGCGTGACGAGTCGCTTCGGCGAGGGCTACTCAGCGATGTGCACGCACCGGCGAAATGGCGGGTGCTTGGTCCGCTCGCCAACATCCCCGAGTTCTACGACGCGTTCGGGGTCAAGCCGGGTCAGCCGATGTGGCGCCCTGATTCTCTTAGAGTCCGAATCTGGTAGCGGTTCCGACGCGCATCGAGTACCGAAGCAGGGAGCAGCAAGCAACAGCTCCCTGCTTCGGTTCAGTGGATGCTCGCTTTCGCGAGATGAACCATCCCCAACGGTCCTACCGCTTGTCGTACTGCAGTGCGAGCCTCAGCTGCTCGATGGCTCTGTCGCACGCAGCGAGCGCGGCAACGCGATGACCACCGAAGTCGTGACTCGCGTGCTGCATGGCATTCTTGGCGCTCTCGAGTGCCGTAATGGCTTTCCTTATCTCCGGATGGGGCTCTCGGCGGTTGCGTGCAGCCGCGGCCTGTGGGCGAGCTGCCTGTACCGCGACGGGCATTATCTGGGACGCTGGGACGGGTGACGCGAAGGCGGACGATGTAGCCAGCGCCGGGATCGAGATGCTCGCTACCGCGGCAGCGAGTGACATTCCGATTGTTGCAAACGAGTTCCTCATGGTGGGCTCCTGAGAGGGGTTCACACACTAGACGTATCGGGTAGTGATGTCGTTAACCCCATTTCGATCGGGAGCATCTGTTCACATGCGGGGACCTCCGCTGAGTTGCTGCCAGAGATAGGCGTAGGTGAGGGCCAGAGTCCTGGCCCTCTGCTCATTCGTCTGTCCGTTGCCGTGTCCTCCCTGCGTATTCTCGAAGTAATAAATTCGCTGTCCCATTGATTCCATCTTGGCCGCCATCTTCCTCACGTGCCCGGGATGTACGCGGTCGTCGAGAGTGCTCGTGGTGAACATCACGTCCGGGTACTTCGTATTCGCCTTGAGATTTTGATAGGGCGAGTACTTCGAGATGTAAGCCCACTGTTCGGGCTTATCCGGATCGCCGTATTCGGCGATCCACGTCGAGCCGCCGAGCAAGTGGCTGTATCGCTGCATGTCGAGGAGCGCGGACTGGATCACCACTCCCTTGTACAAATCCGGCCGCTCCGTGAGCGCGACGCCAGTCAGGAGTCCGCCGTTGCTGCTGCCCATGATTCCCAAATGCTCGGGCGAAGTTATCCGTTGCCGGATCAGCTCCTCTGCCACCGCCGTGAAATCGTCGAAGACTCGCTGGCGGTTCTCCCTGATTCCGGCGCGGTGCCATTCGGGACCGAACTCTCCGCCCCCGCGGATGTTCGCCACGACGTACACACCGCCGCGCCCGATCCAGGCGGGACCAGTCGCGGTCCCATAGCCCGGTGTTGCAGAAAGCTCGAATCCTCCGTACGCGTAGAGAAGCGTAGGATTGCTGCCATCGCGCGGAATACCTTCGCGGTGCACGATGAAAAATGGAATCTTCGTTCCGTCCTTCGATGTCGCTTCCATCTGCTCGACGGTCAGGTCCTTCGCGTCGTACGTCGCAGGCAGGCGCTTCACTTCATTCAGTCTTCCGTCATCATCCGCGAGATAAAGCGTGGTCGGCTGGAGGAAACTCGTGTAGGTGAAGAAAAAGCGATCGGAGGTGGTCGAAGTCGAGATCACATCCACGCTTCCCATTGCCGGAACGCGGATCTTCTCGACGGTCCATCCACCGTTTGTGTGCCGGTAACGACGCAGCTCACCGCAAACGTTGTTCAACACGTCGAGCAGAAGGTAATCGCGCGTGGCGCTGATACTCTCGATGGTTTCGCGCGGCCCCGGTCTCATCACCAGCTTCAGATTGCGCTTGGCGGTCAGGAAGTCACCGACAGAGGTGGCGACTATGGAGCCCGGCTCCCACGTCGTACCTCCGGCGTTCCACGCCTCGTGCACGTACACGATGACCTGATCGAGCACCATGTACACGTCCGCATCGGCGGGCGCATGCAGCTTCACCATCCGCGCGTTGGTATTTTCGAGCGCGGGATAAAGAGACCGGTTCTCGCCCGCCCCGATGTATGGCAATTCGTTGCGCGCGATCCGGGAAGCCCGGATCCTGGGGTCGGGCACCGTGGATTCAAGCGGCACAAATTTCCCAGTCACGACGTTGAGCGCGCGGATTTCCGTCGAGTCAGCGCCGCCGCGAGAGAGCTCCACGATGCAAACGCGATTCTCGGGCTCGAGGCACTGGGCGCCGACAAACGACCATGCAACG
>DASWBC010000159.1:0-5225 GCA_036390815.1 Gemmatimonadaceae bacterium | reverse complement strand
CGCGGTCGCCAACACCGAGCGCTCCATTGAATATTGTCTGAAGCACCCGCGCTGGCGGCTTAGTCTTCAGACGCACAAGCTCGTCGGACTGCGGTAGCGGGCAAGCAACTGCAACTTACGACTACCGGCCGGGGGCTTTCGGCGGGTCGCTTGGGGCTACGTGCGGGCCGTCTCTCGGTGGAACACTATTCAAGTGGGTTTGCGATAGTGTTCGCACGCCCCCTGCGCCGGCTCGCGCGTACCAAACAGCCCGCGCGTAGCCCCCGGCCGACCTGCCCACCGCCCTCGGCCGGTAGTCATAAGTTGGTAGTCAGCCTCGGCCGGTAGTCATAAGTTGTCTCTTCTGTTCAAGTCCGGAGCGCCGGCCCCAGCGCGCTCGGCCGCTGGCTCCTCGGCGTCCGCTCCTTCGCCTCACTGTCGAACGCGTCGAGATACTTGATGCCGGACCCGGTGTTGAAAAGTACGATCCTCTCGCCGGGCTTCACTTTCCCGCGCTCCATGAGCTTGCGCAGTGCCGGGACGCACGCGCCTCCCTCGGGCGCGGCAAAAATCCCTTCACGGCGGGCCAGCTCTCGCGCCCCCGCAATCAACTCCTCATCCGTAACCGCGACGGCGGTCCCATCGGATTCGCGGATTGCATCGAGAATGAGAAAATCTCCGATCGCCTTCGGAACGCGCAGTCCCGAGGCAATCGTCGTGGCGTTCTGAACTTCGTCGGCGAAGCGTTCTCCCTTCTCGAAGGCGCGAACGATCGGGGCGCATCCTGCCGCCTGCACGGAGACCATGCGCGGGCGCTTTTCGCCGATCCATCCGAGCTGCTGCATCTCGTCGAACGCCTTCCACATTCCGACGAGGCCCGTCCCTCCTCCTGTCGGATATATGATGACGTCCGGAAGCGTCCACTCCGACTGTTCGGCGATCTCGTAGCCGAGCGTCTTCTTCCCCTCGACGCGGTACGGCTCCTTGAGCGTCGAGACATCGAACCAGCCCTCCTCTTCCTTGCGTCTTCCGACCTCGGCGCCACAGTCGGTGATGAGACCATCCACGAGCGTTATGTGCGCGCCCGCGACCTCGCACTCGATCAAGTTCGCGCGCGGCGTGTCCCGCGGCATGAAGAGAAATGCCTGGAGCCCACCTTGCGCGCAGTAGGCGGCGAGAGCGCCGGCCGCGTTCCCGGCCGACGGGGCAGCGATTTTTTTCACGCCCAGCTCTTTTGCCATCGACACCGCCACCGACATTCCACGCGCCTTGAAGCTCTGGGTGGGATTGAGAGACTCGTCCTTCACGTAGAGTTCGCTCAGGCCCAGCGCCCCACCCAGGTTTTTTGCGTGGTGAAGCGGGGTCCAGCCTTCACCGAGCGTGACGATGTTGCTCTCGCGCCGGACCGGCAGAAGCTCACGATAGCGCCACAGATCCGATCGTCGCGCGTAGAGCGCCTGTCGCGTCAGAAAGGCACCGATGCGCTTCAGATCATAGCGGACGAACAGCGGCCTGCCGCAATCGATGCAGACGTTGTGGAGGCGTCTCGCCTCGTATTCGCGATGGCAAAAGGAGCATTCGAGATTCGTGACATGCATCGGGAATCGTCGCGGGATTGGCGGGAGACTTGGTTTGCGGGCGAGTTGATGTAGCTCGGTTTAACTTTACGCAACTACATGACATATGAAAGGGATCACTTCTTCTACGCCTTTCGGCTGATCGGAGCGCTTCTTGTCGCGATTCTGGTGCCTCTGCTGATCGACCGCCGTTTCCGCCGCTAGATGTACATCGGACACGTCGGCGCAGCGCTGGCAGGGAAGCGCGCGCGCAGAGGCATCGGGCTGCTGGTGCTGCTCGTCGCCACGTACGCGCCGGACTGGGCCGACACGGGCCTCTGCCTCGCGGGCGCCTACAATCCGGAGGGGATGCTCTCCCATTCGATTCCGGCAGTGCTGCTCCTCGCGCTCGCCGGATTCACCGCTTACGCTGCGGTCACGCGCGACCTGACAGGCGCTCTCGTCATCGCCGCGGTAATCCTGTCGCACATGTTCCTCGACTGGATTACCGGATACAAGCCGACGTGGCCGGGTGGCCCCATGATCGGCCTCCAACTTTACAGTCATCCCGTCCTGGATTTTGTGGCCGAGGGAATTGTGATTTTCGTCGGGGCGCTCCTCTACGCACGCACTCTTCCCCCACGGCGGCGACCAGGCGTCGATATTTCGATCATGCTCGGCGCTCTTCTCGCTCTTCAGCTGACTATCGACATCGCCCATATGCTGATGAAGTCACTCCCGAAATGCTGACGCCGGACCTTCGGCAAGTCGCGCGGCAGGCAATGATAGACGAAGGGTTCGATCCCAATCCCGATCCCGCCGTACGCGCCGAGCTTGCGAACGTCGGAAAGCATCCCGATGCGGGCGCCCCACTCAGGGATTTACGCAATCTGCTCTGGTCCTCGGTCGACAACGACGACACGCGCGATCTCGATCAGATCGAATTCGCCGAGGAAGTGAGCAGCGGTGCCGCAGCGCCGGGGAGCGTTGGTCCGGGGGCAGAGAAGACGCTCGAGTGGCGACTCTACATCGGAGTTTCTGACGTCGACTCGGAGGCGCCGAAAGGCTCCGCGATCGATGCGCACGCCGCGGCGCAAACGACGACGGTGTACACCGGGGCCGAGATTTTTTCGATGATTCCGCCCGAGCTGTCCGCGGGAGCCACCTCGTTGTTCGAGGGCGCGGACCGGAAGGCGGTGGTGGTCGCGATGATCGTCGGGGCCGACGGCACCGTGAAATCGGCGGAGATCTTCCGCGCGCGAGTGACGAACAAGGCCCAGCTCACCTATTCCGCCGTCGGAGCGTGGCTCGACCCCGGACCTGCAGCGGCGGGAAGTATTTCGAGGACTCCGCAACTCGAATCGGGTGCGACAATGCCGGCAAGGGTTTCGGGGACGCCCGAACTCGAGACACAGCTCCGGCTTCAGGCCAAGATCGCGGCAGCGTTGCGCCAGACGCGCCTCGACAACGGCGCGCTCGAGATCGAAACCGTGGAGGCGCGGGCGGTGTCGGAGGACGGGAAGGTTACCGCGATCGAGAAGTCACAGAAAAACAAGGCGACCGACTTGATCGAGGATTTCATGATCGCGGCCAACGGCTCTGTGGCAAGATTCCTCGAGGGGCGCAACGTCGCTTCGATCAGGCGGATCGTGCGCAGCCCCGAACGCTGGGCGAGGATCGTGGAACTGGCGAAGCAATACGGCCGGAATCTTCCGCCCGAGCCCGATCCAATGGCTCTTCACAACTTCATGCTCGAGCGCAAAGCGTCGGACCCCGATCACTTCCCCGATCTCTCACTGGCGGTGGTCAAGCTGCTGGGGCCGGGCGAATACATTCTCGACCAGCCGGGCATCGTTGAGCCCGGCCACTTCGGGCTCGCCGTGCAGGACTACACGCACTCTACGGCGCCGAATCGGCGCTACGCGGATCTGGTGACTCAGCGCATCCTGAAAGCCGTGCTCGCCGACAATCCCCCGCCCTACACCGATGACGAGCTGACGGTGATCGCGCGCAATTGCACGCTCAAGGAAGACGCCGCGCGCAAGGTGGAGAGAACCGTGCGCAAGATCGCGGCGGCGATTCTCTTCAGCGATCGAATCGGCCAGCGCTTCAAGGCGATCGTTACCGGCAAGAACCAGAGCGGGACATTCGTGCGTGTGCTGGACCCGCCGGTGGAAGGGATGCTGGTGCGCGGCGGGGCCGGCGTCGACGTGGGTGACGAGATCGATGTCGAGCTCCTCTCGACAAATCCGAAGCGGGGCTTCATAGATTTCGGGAGATTGGGGGACACGCCGTTGCCGAATCCACCGGGGAAGAGATGAGCGGGAATGAGATTCCAGCGCGAGCGGACACGCTGGCGCTAATGCACGAGTACACCGCGAGCGAATCGCTGCGCAAGCACATGCTGGCGGTGGAAGGCGCGATGCGCGCGTACGCGCAGAAGTTCGGAGAGGACGAGGAGCGCTGGGGCACCACCGGCCTCATCCACGACTTCGACTACGAGCGCTTCCCGAACAACGCCCACTCGCCAACGGAAGAGCATCCATCCGAGGGCGTGCGAGTGCTCCGCTCGAAGGGCTATCCCGAGGACATTCTGCAGGCGATACTCGGTCACGCCCATTACACCAACACGCCGCGGGAATCGAAGATGGCGCAGGCACTTTTTGCCGTCGACGAGCTGACGGGGCTGATCACAGCCACAGCGCTGGTTCGTCCAACGAAGAGTGTGCACGAGGTGGACGCGAAGTCGGTTCGCAAGAAAATGAAGGACAAGGCCTTCGCGCGTGGCGTCAATCGCGAGGACGTGGTGAACGGCGCGAATGAGCTGGGCGTCGATCTGGACGAGCATATCACGTTCGTCATCGCCTCCATGCAGGCGCGCTCGGCCGATCTCGGTCTCTCTGGCTCGTAGCGCGATACTAGCCGCGAGCTTTAACACATCTGCACGCTTCTCAGGCGCGCGCTTCGGTTGCATCTCTGCGCGGGGTCGGTGAGGGTATCCTCTTCGGGCCGCACACTCGCTTGGTCGGAGCCCCTAACTACGCTCCTTCGCTCCGCTCGGTCGCGGGTCTCCTCCTCGCGCTCGCTTTGAGAAGCGCCTGCGAGGACACCCTCACCTCCCTACAGAGATCCGTAACTGCGCACGCCTGACGGCGCGTGATGTGTGGCGTTCGCAGCAGCGTTCCCGCGCATGCGCGCCGGGCGGCCGTCTCGACGCTCCCGCGCCCACGTTAAGTGCGTGCGGTCGTTCGTGCGAGGCGAAGCGTTCGACCGCGCTTCAATGGCGTCGCACGAATCGGTGAGCTTCTGAGCGCGCGGTCTCGCGATCACGCCTGGAGGGAAGTCGGAGGGGTCCTCGTAGGGCCGCTCAAACGAGCGCGAGGAGGAGACCCGCGACCGAGCGGAGCGAGGGAGCGCAGTTAGGGGCTCCGACCAAGCGAGTGTGCGGCCGAAGAGGAACCCCCTCCGACGTACCGGCGATGTCTTTAAGCGGCTGAAGCGATGCAAGGAGCGCGAAACGAATGCGAGGGATTGCTTGACCCATCCCTTTGTCGCGCCTAAGTTTATCGCTCTGTCCCACAGCCGGCGCACAAACGCCACGAAGGGGGGAAGTAGAATTTGTCGGAAGTCATAATCCATGACGACGAGAACTTTGAGCGCGCGCTCAAGCGCTTCAAGAAGAAGTGCGAA
>DASWBC010000158.1:0-3089 GCA_036390815.1 Gemmatimonadaceae bacterium | reverse complement strand
CTCCGCGTCGGCGGCGTCGGCGTTTCGCTCAGCGGCGAAGGCCTGCGCCGTGTAGAACATCGCCTCGGGACCGAGGTCGGACTTCGGGTACTTTGCGATCAGCTCGCTGAACGCCGCGCGTGCCGAGACGTTGCCACCCTTGAGAAGCTGGTCGCGGCCGGCCTGCAGCAGCTGGCCGGGACCCGGGCCTGTCACCGCCGCGCCGACACCCAGACTGGTGCTGTCGCTGCCGGGAGAACTCCCCGCCTGACTCGTCTTCTCTTCGACTGCCGCGCGCATGTCGCGCAACTGCCGCTCGCTCTGACCGCTCATATCCTGAAGCTGCGAGATGTCTTCCTTCATCGCCGCGAGATCCGACTCCGTGGCAGTGCGCATCGTGTTGAGTTTCTTGCTGAAGGCACTGATCGAGTCGTTGAGCGCCCGAACCGTACGAGTCACGTCGATGAGATAGGCTCGCTGCACGGAATCGGCGGCGCTCGACCCCGCGCGCGTTCCGATGATGTCCGCCTGCAGCTTGTCGAAATCTGATTTCGTCGCGAAGAAGCAGCCGCTCGAAACCAGGGCGATGGCGGCAAAAAACAATGGAGTTGCTTTCGTCATTGTGAGTATGTCCCTACTTCCGGATTGGCGAGAATCGGCGACCACGCCGCCAATCTCGCTCCCCTGCTGTGGGTGAGCTGCCTAGCGCGGCCAGACTCGGTGTCCAGAATCCACAGCTGCTTGTCGCCGCCCCGCGACGAAGTGAATACGATGTGCCGCCCGTCGGGTGCCCAGGACGGATCCTCGTTCTCGCCCTCGCTCGTGAGCTGCTTCGGAACGCGATCCCGCAAATCGATCATGAACACCTGGAAGTTCCCATTCTGCTGCTCGTACGCGATCGCGCGTCCGTCTGGCGACCAGTCGGGGCTCGCTCGATAGCTGCGCACTCCAGGCGTGTACGGCGTAAGCAGCTGAACGTTGGACCCGTCCGCATCCATAATATACACCTGGGGCGCACCCGACTTCCCGGAGATGAACGCGATCTGGTGGCCATCCGGACTGTAGGACGGCGACGTGTTATCGGTCCCCCTTCCGATCGTGATTTTTTTCGGGGGACCGGAATCAAGACCCGCCAGAACGAGATCGGTTCCGTTGCCGGTCCCCTGCGCGTAAAGAATCGCATTTCCGGCGGGTTGGTAGATCGGCGTAATGTTGAGCCCGACGCGAATCTGACTGATCCTTCGTGTGCGTCCAGTGCGGACGTCGAGCTCCTGAACTTGTGTCCCCGCGTTGCCAAGAACGGTGAAGACGACAGACCGTCCGTCCGGGGACCACGCCGGCGACAGCGCCCCCCGACCAGTCGTAATCGAGCGCGTCTCGGCGCCATCGCTGTCGACGATTCTCAGCTCGCCATCGTTGACGTACGCGATGCGCGATTGCGCGATGCCGCGCTTCCCGAAGGTCCACTGCTCTATCTGATCGGACACCCCATGCAGCGCGAACCGCCAGTCGCGGTCGCGCCGGTCGAAGAGAAAGTGCTCCGACTGAAGAAGCTGCCCTCTGGCGACATCGTAGGCGGCAACGTGCAGTCCCTGTGTCGTCGGCGTCATGCGAATGAGCAGAGCGGCTCCGAACTTCGCGACGAGCGGAAAGTTGATCTTTTCGCCCGCGGCCGGCACCAGGCCATTGAGCGTCGCATCATCGAGCGCGATGACGGTGGTGCGGTCGCTGTAGTCGAGGTCGCGCTGCACGATGGTCCGCAGGGAGTCGTCGTAGTCGTCCTGCACCGGGAGGACGATCACGCCGGGCTTGCTGCCTGCTGCATAGCTGAGGCCGAGCCGCACACCGGGGGCGGCAGTTGTGTCCTGCGCGCGCGCGACCGTCGCTGCCGCAAACGTGCCGGCGATGACGACGATGGAAACGCACCAGGCTCTCAGTCTCATTTCAGGAACTCGGGATCGAAGCTGAATACAACGGGGAGGACGTCGTCGGGAAATCCATCGGGCAACGGGCCGAAGCCACGCACGCTCGAGGCCGCCTCCACCGCCCCCTGTGCTTCGAGGTCGAAGGAGAAATTGCCGGATTTTCTGATGAATGTGATGTCTGATACGGAGCCATCGCGATGGATCAGAAACCGGACTTCCGCCTTGAGTCGCGCAGCGGGATTCCGCGGTTTGAAGTTGAGAGCAATCTGGCGAACGATGTTTGTGAGATACCCTGGAAATGGGAACTCGATCCCGTCGCTACGCACCGTAGCCACGTCGGTTCCTTTGCCACCGGTCGGTCCGCCCCCCGCCTTTGGAGCCTCTGTCTTTGGCTGTGGCGTGACTTTGGCTTCAGTCGGAGGGGCCACTTTTTGTGATTGCGCAACTTTCCCCTGCAAAGGCGTTGCTCGCGCCGGTGTCTTGGGCGCGGGCTTCGCCGTCGGCAGCGGCATTTCCTTGACGGTTGACTGCGTAGCGGTCGGCTGCGTAACAGTTGGTGCCGCCGTGGGTTGCGCGGTCTTCACCTCGCCGATCGCCCTCTCGCCCGGTGGCGCGGCCACAATTTCAACGCGATACATCGGCGGCAGCGCCACCGGCTTGCGCTCCTTCAGCGTGTTGAACAGAAGCGTCGCGACCGCCGCGTGAAGCAGGGCCGAGAGCGTGAATGGTGCAGCGAGTCGCGATCCACTCCCCCGGCCGGGCATCACTTCGCCTCTGGTGGCTCGGCCACCAATCCGATGTCCCCGACGCCGCTTGCCCGCATGATTGCGAGCACTTTCACCACCGAGCCGTACGGGACGCGATCGTCGGCCCGCAGGTAAACACCGCCGCTCCCGCGGCGCTGCGCCAGCGCCTTGAAGGTCGCCGTGAACTGGCTCAACGTGAGACGCGCATCGTCGACGAAGATGGCGCCGGTCCGATCCACCGTAACGGTGAGCCCGCTCTTCGACTCGAGTGGGCGTGACTGCGCCTTCGGAAGCGTGATGTCCACGCCGCCCTGCATCATCGGCGCGGTGATCATGAAGATCACCATCAACAGCATCATCACGTCGATCAGGCTGACGACGTTGATGTCGGCGTTGAGGGGGAGTCGCCCCGCGCGCGCTCGCTTGCTCATCTAAATGC
>DASWBC010000157.1:0-2394 GCA_036390815.1 Gemmatimonadaceae bacterium | reverse complement strand
AGATCGGTATCGCTGATGATGGCCCTGACGCGAACGTGCTTGCCCTCGGCCGCTTTGTTACCGCGCAGGATGGCGTTTGATAGCGCTTCCGACAGCGCTACTGGAATGTTGAGGGAGCATTTGGCCGGTGAAAGCTTCAGCTCGCGGCAGCGTTGCCGCGCGAGCTCGACCACGCCTTCTATGTATTCTACGTCGCTCGGGATCTCGAGGTCGAAGGCGACGCGGGATTCCCCCATCAAAAGCTCTCTAGCGCGCGCTCCCGGGTGTCGGAGATCTGGAACAGGGTGTCGAGCTTCGTGAGCTCGAAGAGCGTCTGGAGGTCGTCATTGAGATTGGCCAGACGCAGCTCGCCCCCCTGCTCCCGAATCTTCTTCGACAACGAGACGAGCACGCCAAGACCGGAGCTGTCGATGTAGCCGGTCTGGCTGAAGTCGATCAGGAATTTTTTCTCGCCCTTCTCGAGCTCGTCGAGGACCTTCTGCTTCAGCTCCTGACGATTCCCCACAATCAGCTGACCTTCGACATCCACCACGACGACCTCTCCCTGTTTCTTGATCGAGAAACTCATTCAGTAATCTCCAGTGTGGTTCTGCTCGCTCAAGGCGCGTGTTGATCGTCGCGCCCGGCCGATTGCAGCGCTGCAATTGCGGCCACGTTAATAATGTCCTCCCGCTCGGCGCCGCGCGAGAGATCGGAGACAGGACGCGCTAAACCTTGAAGGATCGGCCCCACTGCCTGCGCACCACCCACTCGCTGCACCAACTTGTAAGCGATGTTACCCGCATCCAGCGACGGAAACACCAGCACATTGGCTCTTCCCGCCACCGGACTGGACGGTGATTTCCGGGCGGCAACCGCGGGAGCCAGCGCGGCATCACCTTGCAATTCTCCGTCCACCACGAGATCGGGCGCGCGTTCCCTGATTATACGGAGGGCATCACGCACGAGATCGACGCTCGCCCCCTTGCTGCTGCCGAGGGTGCTGAAGGAAAGCAGCGCGACGAGTGGCTCGTCGCCGACGATGAGCCTCCGGTCGACGGCTGCGGCAATCGCGATGTCGGCGAGGTCCTCGGCCGTCGGGTAAGGAATGACCGCGCAATCGGTGAACGTCAGCACTTCGTTGACGGCTGCGCCGGGGGGAGAAACCATATAGAAGGAGCTCGAAACCATGCGCACGTTGGGAGCCACACCGATGTTGTGAAGCGCGCTGCGCAGGACATCGCTGGTCGTGTACACCGCGCCCGCGACGCAGGCGTCGGCCTCACCCACCGCCACAAGCCGATGCGCGACCTCGAGCGTCGATCCATTTTCGGCCTGGACGGACTGGAGGCCAGCGCGCTTGGCGGCCTCGGCCAGTCGTGGACTATCGACGACGAGAAGCGGGATCGCCATTCCAGCTCTGGCGATCTCGATGGCCGCGGACAGGATTCGCTCGTCGCCGCTCTCGGGAAATGCTATCCTCCGCTTGAGCCTGGTCGCGCGCTCGCGGATTCGCTCAATGAACTTCAACCGCAGCCAGCCATGGATTCATTCAATGGAGTTCATGCGCAGCCAACCTTGGATTCATTGCAACCAACATGAGTTGCGGTCAATCCTTGGGGCGGATCGGCCCGTCCTTGAACTTCTTGGCCAGCGCCTTTGCGATTGCTGGATGAACGAGTCCGTCCAGATTCCCGCCGTGCTGCGCGACTTCACGCACTACGCTCGAGCTGATGTAGGTCGTCTCGACCGACGGAACCATGAACACCGTCTCGAAGTCCTCCGACATGTGGCGATTCATGAGCGCCATCTGGAACTCGTATTCGAAGTCACTGACGGCACGAAGTCCGCGGATGTTGAACTTGGCGTTCAACTTCTTAGCGAAATTGACGAGGAGGCCTTCGAACTGCGTCACCTCCACGCGTTTGTTGTCGGCGGTGGCGGCACGTATGAGCTTGACTCGCTCTTCGACTGAAAAGAGGGCTCGCTTCGACGAATTCACGGCCACCGCGACAACGAGACGGTCGACGAACTCGCAGCTTCTCCGGATCAGGTCCTCGTGCCCACGCGTGATGGGGTCGAAGCTTCCAGCATAGATCGCCGTCGTTACCACGTCATTCCCCGCTGCGGTAGAAAGTGATTGCCGTCGAGCCGTACTTGCGCGTGTCTCCCCCCTCGGGCATAGCGGCTTTCGCAGCGTGCTCGACGCTCAGCACTCTGCTGAAAGGCGATTTCATCCAGCGCTCCGCGAGTCGGGCAGCCTCGCCGCTCGCATAAGGTGGATCGGCGAAGGCCACATCGTAAGCCGCCACACCAAGTGAGTCCGCGAACGCGAGTGCCGGCTTCCTATGCACGGTCGCGAGCGCACCAGCGCCGAGCGTCTCGATGTTCTCCTGTAGCGCGCGAAAACTCCTG
>DASWBC010000156.1:0-10254 GCA_036390815.1 Gemmatimonadaceae bacterium | reverse complement strand
GCTTCCTGTTCAAGGTATCTGAGGACGTCCCGACTTGTCGATCCTGCTCGCCTGTCAGCTCACCAGGCGCGAAGATCCCTCCGCCATTCTCGACACGACCGATGGCGATGAACTGCTCGGGCGACGTCTCCTGATCGACCCACAGCACGTCAAAACGCACACGCCGAGAACCGGAGCGCAAAGGAACGCTCGAAGCTTCATGCACCCTCTTGCCTTACAACCGCGCCATGGGCGCCGCGCTAACTCACCGGCGCGATCTTCACAATGGTATTCCCCGTGATCATGTACAGCTCGCCGCCAAAATCCATCCCGAAGGACTCAACCGCGCTCGATGTCAGTCCCCAATCCTTCTGATCTACCGCGACGCCGTTCTCGTACCTGAAGCTCCTGAGAAAGCCGGCGCAATAGTCGGAATAGAAATAGTGGCCGCGAATCGCCGGAACTGCGCTCCCCCGATACACGTACCCGCCGGTGATCGAGCACGCGGGACCGTGGCCGTAGTCCAGAATCGGCGCCTGAAAGCCGGTCGACGAGCAAGTCGCAGCGTTGTAGCAGCTCAGACCTTCCCAGACGTTCCAGCCGTAGTTGAGACCGGCGCTGTTCGCGGCGACGACGTTCACTTCCTCGTGCAGATTCTGTCCGACGTCGGCGATGTAGAGGAGAGAAGTGGCCGCGTCGAAGGCGTAGCGCCACGGATTTCTCAATCCCTTCGCCCAGACCTCTCCCCGATGGTTGGACTGCCCCACGAACGGATTGCTCGGCGGAATCGCGTAAGGATCGCCGTGATCGACGTCCAGCCGCAGGAGCGAGCCAAGCAGGGAATTGAAGTTCTGGCCGTTGCCAAGGGGGTCTCCGCCGCTGCCGCCGTCACCGAGGCCGGCGTACAGCATTCCATCGGGGCCGAACGTCAGGAGCCCGCCGTTGTGATTGGCGTAGGTCGAGTGTGGCGCAGTGATGATGAGCTTGGATGTCGTTGGATCCGCCACCTCCGCATTCGAGGTCGTCGTGAATCGCTCGATCCGGATGTCGCCGTTGGTTTGCGTCGTGAAGTAGACGTAGAAGAAATGATTTGTGGCGTACTGCGGATGGAAGGCGACGCTCAACAATCCTTGCTCTCCACCACTCAGCACTCTCGTGGAGATGTCGAGAAATGGCGTCGTCTGGAGCACGCCGTTTCGAACAACTCGGATGCGACCACCCTGCTCGACGACGAAAATGCGTCCATCGTCGAGGGGCTGCGTCAGAAAAACCGGGCTCGTGAGACCGGCGGTGATGAAAGGATTCAGCTGAAGACCGATACCGGGCGGCAATGGAGATCCGCCGTCACCGGGCCCGGTGGAATCGGAGTGGCAGGCGGTGCCCGTAAGCAAAGCAAACCCGACGTACAGAACGCGAACATGGCGTGACATCATCGGATATCTCAAGAAGAGGGAGCGTCGGACATGACTATATTTCCGACGCACAGGATTTCCACAAACCGTACGCGCAACTCACATGCCCCGAATCGTCCGCAAAGAACGTCTCCATCGCGATTTTCTTCAGATCGCTGACTACTCCGCAAACGAAATAGACAAGCTGTTCTCGATCGCTGAATTGATGCGCGCGGGGAAATACAAAAAGAAGCCGCTTGCCGGCAAGTCGCTGGCAATGATCTTCATGAAGTCGTCGACCCGCACCCGCGTCTCGTTCGAGGTCGGCGCCTGGCAGCTGGGCGGCCACGCACTTTTCCTCTCCCCTCGCGACGTACAGCTCGGGCGCGGCGAGCCGATTGCCGACACCGCGCGAGTTCTCTCGCGTTACGTCGACGGCATCATGATCAGGACCTTCGCGCATTCGGAGATCGAGGAGCTCGCGCGCTACGCCGACGTGCCGATCATCAACGGGCTCACGGACCTCGTGCACCCGTGCCAGGTGCTCGCCGATGTCCTCACCATCAAGCAGCACCTTGGCGGCTACAAGGGGAAACGCATCGCCTGGATCGGCGACGGCAACAACATGGCGAACTCGTGGCTCAACGCCGCATTCGTTCTCGGGTTCGAGCTCACGCTCGCGTGCCCCGAAGGCTACGATCCCGACCCGATGATTTACCAGCGCGCGGCATCGAAAGCCAAAGTGAGAATCGTGCGTGATCCCGCCGAAGCCGCCGACAAGGCGGACGTCGTCAACACCGACGTCTGGGCCTCGATGGGGCAGGAGGAAGAGCAGGCGGTCCGCGAGAAAGCGTTCAAAGGCTTCCGTGTGGACGAAGCGATCATGAAACGCGCAAAGGAGGACGCAATATTTCTCCACTGCCTTCCCGCCCATCGCGGTGAAGAAGTAACGGCCGAAGTGATCGATGGCCCGCAAAGCAGGGTGTGGGATGAGGCCGAAAACCGCCTCCATATCCAGAAGGCAATCATGGCCGCATTGATGGGCGGCGAGAGGCTCTAGAGCCCTACCCTCTGCTCACAAATCTGTCTTTCATAATGGGTCTGTGAGAGTGGGTTAAGGCCGCCCACATGCCTTTAACTCCTGTTGAGCTTGGTCGGGATGGTCGTCTTATAGGTAACCCTCATCTTGAGAGTTACGATGCGCCGTTCCACTGGACTTTCCGGGTATTTCAGGCTTCTTAGAGCGGGTTCCGCCGTGGCGATTTCGCTGGCGGTAATCCTCTCCTGTTTCGATAAAACGACTGCCCCGTCGTCGAGCCTGACTGAGCTCAGCCCCTTTGAGATCCAGTTTCCGGTTCCTGACTCGCTCAAGCATCCTGCTGGTGCGACAGTCATGAACGGCGCGTCGCTCAACGTCTCGAGCAACGTGATCTTTGCTCCCGCGGCGCCTTCGATGGCAGCCGCGATGGACCCCGGCTACACCGTCTCGTCCGTCGCGTTCGCTCCGGAGCCAGCCCCGCAGGACAGCCTTGGACCGAAGTCCGATGACGGCACGATAGTCGATCGTCCCATTGGCTTCACGTTCGCGTTCTACGGGAACGACTACACCAAGCTCAACATCGGCTCGAATGGCTGGGTCGGCTTCGGCACGGCGCGCTCGAACGGCTGCTGCCAGGGTGGCTTCATTCCGAACAGCAACGATCTCATGAACAACGAGATCGCGATTGCGTGGACGGACTGGGATCCTGGCGTCTCTGCTCCGGGCTCCATCCGCTATGCAACGACCGGTACGGCTCCGAATCGTAAATTCGTCCTCCAGTACAGCAACGTCCGCGAGTCCGGCATCAACAAGGGGCTCGACACCGGCAAGGTGACTACACAGCTCGTGTTGTCCGAAGGATCGAACGACATCACGATCTATACGACTTCGCTGTGGGTAGACCGCAGCGACCACATCTGGACGCAGGGCATCGAGAACGCGGATGGCACACTCGCCGTCTACGTGCCGGGGCGCGTGCGCACCTTCTCGCGCCTCAAGAATGATGCGGTCAGGTTCTCGCTTCCTCGTGCGAACCAGCCGCCGGTCGTCGTTGCGCCGCCGAATATCGAGGTCCTGACATCGCCCCCGTCAATTGCTGGCGACACAAGGATCGCGCTCGCGCTCAACATGGGCGTTGGAACCTGCGCCACGATCGTCAACCCTGGCACTGCCTCGGCCACCGACGACGCTGATGGCGTCACCGTTGTGGGCACGAGAAACGACGGCGCCGCGCTCGACGCCCCGTACCCGAAGGGTGTGACTACCATCACGTGGACCGCGACCGATGCCGGCGGCTTGACCGCAACATCGACGCAGACCGTCACGGTCGATGACAAGGAAAATCCGTTGGTCACGCCCGCCGCAAATATCTCGGCTCGCACGGACCACGGTGCATCGACCGCGACTGTCATCGTCGTCGAAGCTGTGGCGTTGGACAACTGTCCGAACGTCACGGTCTCCGGCGCGCGCAGCGACAACCTCCCGCTCCTGACCGGGTACCCGATCGGGGTAACGACAATCACGTGGACCGCGACTGACGCCTCCGGCAACACCGGCAGTGCGGCACAGACGGTTACGGTAGTCGGCAACGCGGCGCCCGTTATAACCGCGCCGGCAAGCCTCTCGTTCAAGACCGATCCTGGCGTCTGCTACGCGGTCGTAAACCCCGGCACCGCCAGCGCGACTGACGACGCTGAGGGCACGACCGTCTCTGGAGTAAGAAATGATGGTGGCCCGCTCAATGGGGCCTATCCGAAGGGAGTGACCACGATCATGTGGACTGCGACCGACGCCGAAGGACTCGGCGCGAGCGCTACTCAGACCGTGACCGTCGCCGACAAGCAGAACCCGTCGGTAACGCCACCCTCGAACATCTCCGTCGGCAACAGCCATGGTCTCGCGACCGCGTCAGTCTCTGTCGGTAGCGCAACGGCCGAGGACAACTGTCACGAAGTCTCTGTATCGGGCGCGCGCAACGATGGTGGCGCGCTTGGAGCTCTCTACCCGGTTGGCGTAACCACGATCAAGTGGACCGCGACCGATCCTTCAGGCAATTCCGCGTCGGCGACTCAGACCATCACCGTGGCCGACAACGAGGCGCCGACCATCATCGTTCCGGCTGACATCGCCGTGAACGCGACATCCTCGAGTGGCGCGGTCGTCACCTTTGCAGTCACCGCCGGCGACAACGTTGGAGTCACCTCGGTTTCTTGCGACCATAACTCGGGAAGCGTTTTCCCGATCGGCTATACATCGATCACATGTGTCGCCAGCGATGCGGCTGGCCACACGACATCTGCGACCTTCGGCGTGGACGTGGCAGGAGCCGCGGAGCAGCTGGCGAACCTGGTCAAGGACGTGCTGTCGTTCGGACTCATGAACGGCACCAGCAATCCGCTGATCAATCAGCTGCGCTCGATTTCGGGCACGGATCCGCAGTCCTGCAAGAAGTTGAACGACTTCGTCAGTATGGTCATCAAGAAGGGGAGAGACATACCCCCCGAGGAGTCGGCGTACCTGCTCACCGAAGCGAAACGCATCGCGAACGTGATGGGTTGCAGTCTCTGATTACAACCTGAAGCGTAGAAGGGACGAGGGGCGCACGAAAGTGCGCCCCTCGTCGTTTTCGGGCATGTCTTCTGCACATCCAGGAAGCATGACAGCCTCCAAAAAGATCGACGAGCTCTACGACCTGATCAAAGGCATCGAGACGGCGATGTTTACCACCCGCCGGCCCACGGGTCAGCTCTTCTCGCGGCCGATGGCAACGCAGGACCGGATCGAGGGCACCGACCTCTGGTTCGTCACCAACTCCGAGACTCACAAGCTCGACGAGCTCGCCCTCGACCCGCACGTCAACTGCGCCTACTACAACAACAGGACGCACGAATGGGTTTCGGTCGTGGGTCTCGCGCACGTTTCGAAGAACCGGAACAAGGTCCGTCAGCTCTACAAGGAAGAGTGGAAAGCCTGGTTCGATGACGAGGGAGGCGACAGGGACGGCGGACCCAACGACCCGCGCATCGCGCTCATCATGGTCGAGGCCGAGATGGCTACTTATATGAAGGTCAACAAGCTTCGCCCGATTCTCCTGTTCGAGGTGCTCAAGGCGAAAGTGACCGGCTCGCCACCCTCCTTCGGCGATGTCAGAGAAATCACGGGAGCGGAATTGATGGATTAGGCAGAGCTTTTCAGGTTTTTCTGCCAAATTGTCACGGCGCCCCTCGAAATCGAGGGGCGCTTCGCGCATATTGGGGCGAGACCCTACACAGCAGGCCGCCCCAGCAATGGTTGACCCAACGACCCTCAAGCGAACCCCCCTCTACGACGTCCACGTGGCCTTGGGCGCCAAGATCGTCCCCTTCGCTGGGTTCGAGATGCCGGTCCAGTACCCGACGGGCATTACGGCCGAGCACAAGGCGGTGCGCGAGAAAGCGGGGTTGTTCGACGTCAGCCACATGGGGGAGTTCGTCGTGCGGGGGCCGCAGGCGGTGGAGTTCGTGAACTACGTAACCACCAACGACGTCGCTACGCTCGCGCCAGGCCAGGCGCAGTACTCTACGATTCTCCGGGAAGATGGGACGATCGTGGACGACTGTCTGGTCTACCGCGCCGAAGATCTCGTGCTGATGGTCGTGAACGGATCGAACATCGACAAGGACTTCGCGCACATCTCGCGATTCGTCAAGAAGTTCAACGTGACGCTCGAGGACATCAGCGACGCGATCGCGCTCCTCGCGCTCCAGGGGCCCGACGCCGCCAGAATTCTGCAGAAGCTTACCGACACCGATCTCTCGAAGATCAAGTATTACGAATTCACCGTCGGCAAGGTCGCCGGGGTGGAGAAGGTCTACATCTCTCGCACCGGCTACACCGGCGAAGACGGATTCGAGCTGTACATCCCGGGCGAGCACGCCGTGAAAATCTGGAACGCGCTGACGGCCTCGGGCGAAGTCACTCCCACCGGACTCGGCGCGCGCGACTCGTTGCGGCTCGAGATGGGAATGGCGCTCTATGGCAACGACCTCGACGACACCACCACGCCGCTCGAAGCATCACTCGGCTGGCTGGTGAAAATGAAGAAGGGCGATTTCGTCGGACGCGACGCGCTGGCGAAGCAGAAGGAGCGCGGGCTCGAGCGCAAGCTGGTTGGATTCACGACCGTGGAGAGATCTTTCCCGCGGCACGGGTATCCAGTGTTCGCCGCTGGAAGACCGAGCGGAGAAGTGAGGAGCGGGACGATGAGCCCGACGCTGGGGATTCCGATCGGCACTGCCTATGTCCCGCCCGCGTCCGCGGCGGAAGGAGCCGCGCTGGAAATCGAGATTCGCGGCAAGCGCATTCCGGCGACGGTGCAGAAGATGCCGTTCTACAAGAACGGCAGCAGGCTCTGATCCCGTGCGCGTAGCCGTCATCACGGTTTCCGATTCCGTCGTGCGCGGCGATCGGCAGGACACTTCGGGCGCGGTCGTTGCCGGCTGGGTGAAGGCCAAGAAGTATGAGCTCGTTTCCGCGGCAAAGTGCGCGGACGAGACCGTGGAGATCGTGCGCGCGCTCATTCGCGCATGCGATACCGAGGGCGCGGATCTCGTGTTCACCACCGGGGGCACCGGGCTCGCTCCACGCGACGTAACCCCGGAGGCGACCCGGGCCGTAATCGAGCGCGAGGCTCCCGGGATCGCCGAGCGGATTCGCGTACTCGCGCTCGCGACCTTCCCGCGGGCCGCGTTGGGTCGTGGTGTCGCCGGAGTGCGCGGCAAATCGCTGATTGTGAATCTGCCCGGCTCGCCGAGTGGCGCGCGTGATGGGCTGGACGCGCTGGATCCGATCATTCAGCACGCCTGCGATGTGCTGAGCGGGAAGGTGACTGAGCACACTCTCGCGGCCGTGCCCTCGTGAAGGTCCTCATCACACTCGCGGACGTCGAGCCGGCGGTCAGGCTCAACGCGGTGCTCGAGGCGGCGGGAACCAAGACGGAGGTCGTCTCTCCGCTCGACGATCTGCGCGGTGAGATCAAGCGCTTCAAGCCGGATCTCATCGTCCTCACGGGCAACCTCGGCGATGCGGGCAATATGCAGATCGTGCGGGATCAGTTGTGGAACGGCACCGCGGTGATCGGCCTGGCCGACGTGGAGGATCCGCAGCTGCGCGGGCGCCTTCGCACCATCGGATTCACCGACGTGTACACGAAGCCCGTCACGTCGGACGAATTGTATCTGGCGGTGCGGCGTGTGCTCGACCGCAAGCGCCTCACCGAGGCGACGGGGCTGATCGGACAATCGGAAGCGATCGGAGAGGTGCTGCTCAAGATCGAGCAGATCGCGCCGGTCTCTAGCACCGTGATCATCGAGGGGGAGAGCGGCACGGGCAAGGAGCTGGTGGCGCAGGCGATTCACAAGCTCAGTCCACGCCGTGGAAAGCCGTTCATCGCGGTGAACGCCGGCGCGCTGCCGGAGTCGCTGATCGAGAGCGAGCTGTTCGGCCACGAGAAGGGCGCTTTCACGGGGGCAGCGGAACGGCGCATAGGACGGTTCGAGCTCGCGGACGAGGGAACGTTGTTCCTGGACGAGATCGGGGAGATTCCGCCATCGACCCAGGTGAAGCTGCTGCGCGTGCTCGAGGAGAGAAAGCTGACGCGCGTCGGTGGAACGACGCAGATCCCGATCAACGTGAGAGTGGTGGCGGCGACGAATCGTCCGCTGCGCGAGAGCATGGAGGAGGGAAGATTCCGGGCCGATCTATACTATAGGTTGAACGTCCTCACCATGTACATGCCGCCGCTGCGCGAGAGGCCGGATGACATTCCACTCCTCGTGCGCCTTTTCATCAAGGAGTTCTCGTCGCAGCACGACCGTCCGTTTCATGGAATTTCCGCCGAGGCAATGGGGATCCTCATGACTTATCCGTGGCCGGGCAACGTGCGCGAGCTGCGGAATCTGGTGGAGAGCATGGTGGTGCTGGCACCGGGGCGCGAGATCGGACCCGATGACATTCCGCGTCCGATTCGTGAGGGTGGAGCGGCGCGCTTTTTACCGGTGCACGTGGGCCCGGTGGTGCGCGGCACCGTCGGCACCGAGGGTCGCGAGCTGGAATTTCTGGTGAGGAGCATGCTGGAGCTGCGGCTCCAGGTGGAGGAGCTGCGGCGGCGTCTCGACGACGAGAGTCACGATCATCGCGACTGGGTGGGCGAGGTGCAGCCGACCGGGGCGCTGGCCTCGGGAGCGGTGGCGCGCGCGATCGAGCCTCCCGACCAGCCGTCGCCGCCGAGCGTGATCACGCTGGCGCCGGGGATGACGATGGCGGAGATCGAGAGGGCGGCGATCGAAGGGGCGCTCCGAGACACGCGAGGAAACCGGAGAAAGGCGGCGGAGATTCTCGATATTGGGGAGCGGACGCTTTACCGGAAGCTCCGGGACTACGGGATTCCGGCAGAGGAAGTCTCGCCGGCGGGGTGAACCGGCTCGCGCCGGCTTTACAACCAGCATCAAAATTGTACTGTTACCGCCGGCATTTGGCGTCGTCTACTGTCGCGCTGCAATGAAACCAGCATCCCGGTGATATGAAACACACATCTCCGCGCTCGGCCAAGCGTTGTTCGCACTCCCTGGAAATCACATTTTTTTCCGGGGGAGACTGGCGTGATTTATTGCTTGATTTAACCCCAGTGGTCTGCAATATTGGTCACCTGTTTCGCGCCCTCTCAATCCGCCTAACAAATTGAATTTGAACAACATCGCTGGCAGCGTACTCCCGATCAAGCGCGCAGAAGAGCTGATCCTTACGCTTCCGGGAGTGGTGTCGGCAAAAATCATAGAAAGTGAGAGCGGCGCGGTCGAACAGATTCATGTTCTGACCACGGCTGAGCTTACTCCGAAACAAGTGGTTAGAAACATCGAAAGTGCGCTGATGGCGCATTTGGCGATGAGGGTGGACCACCGAAAGATCTCCGTAGCCATCACGAGCGAGGCGAAGCCGAGGCTGACACCGGCGCAGCCGCAGGCGTCGCATCCGCAGGCGTCTCATCCGACGCCCAGGAGCACGTTTGCGGTGGGTCCGGCCTCGGAAGGCGGGGTCAAGCGGTATACTGCCCGGCGGCTCTATTTCGAGGACGTGGAGGTCAGGGGGTCCCGGACGAAAGGACTCTCCTGCAGAGTTACCCTGCGAAAGGGTGAAGAGTCCTACATTGGCGAAGCCCATGGGATAGAGGGTGACAGATCCCGCCTCGATTTAGCGGCGCGAGCGACGGTGTTCGCGATCGGCTCGGCCGAGGGCAGAGAAGGGCAGCTGGCGGTGGAGGGTGTGAAGGTGATGGAGGCCTTCGACCGTGAGTACGTGTTCGTGGGTGTGACGGTGCGCGCGGGCCGTGACAGTCACCTGCTGGTGGGGAATTGCGAGATCAAGGGGAGCGCGGAGACAGCGAGCGCTCTGGCGGTGCTGTCGGCGACGAACCGATGGGTTGATCAGGGAGAGTAAGCGGGCTCAAATGCCCGGTGCAGGAATAGATGGAAATTGAAAGCGGGTCGATTCGACCCGGTGCAGTTGAAGGGATCGTTGTGAGAAGGTTCACCTTAACACGAATCCTAGAGGACAAACAAAAACCCCCGTCCCGGCAACGAGACGAGTTGAGCTGGCAAGCCAAGTGACACGAGCGGAGCCAACCTGGTAGCGCATTTCAGCGGATGCTGATTGCGACTGACTCTTGGGGGGTGACGCAAAGTGAAATTACTTTTTGACTTCTTTTTCCGGTTCTTAAGGCACGACTTAGCAACCTGGATATAGCTCGGGCGGGGGTTTTTATTCAAATGCAGTCCAAGATTCAAAACTACGTGACGGGTGTGACGATCG
>DASWBC010000155.1:0-1838 GCA_036390815.1 Gemmatimonadaceae bacterium | reverse complement strand
GTCTATGCATCACCGGGCCCCCCAAAAATGGGCTGTTCACCGATTTGAGTACAGCGATTCTTTCATCAGGTCGCGTCCATCGTCGAAATTCGTGAGATAGAGCAACACGTAACGTGTGGCTTGCCCTCAGGTCGCGATGCGCAAGGCGCCTCTCTACCACACGAACGGAACCAGACGAAAGCGTACTCTGCGCATGTATTCCGTATACCCGGGCAAATCTCTCTGCAGGATCTTCTCCTCGTCGAGAAGCCGCCACAAAAGTGCGGGCATGAAAGGCACGATCAGGCCGAGCGACCACCACGAACCGAGCGCGAGCGGCATTCCGACGAAAAGCCAAATGGCCCCGGTGTACATCGGATGACGCACGCGCGCGTACGGCCCCGTGTCGATCACTTTTTGATCCTTCTCCACGCGAATGTTCGACGCGGCGAAACTGTTGACCCGGGTCACCGTGAAGATGAAGAGGAAGGACAGCAGGACCACCACATCGCCAAGAATCGACACCCACGGGGCAACCGGCGACCACGCGTTTCGGTAATCGAGCACGGACAGGACGATCATCGCAAAAAACGCGAGGAGGACCAACGACACGATGATTTTCTGGGACCACTCTCGCTCATGTTGCGGCCCGGCCTTCAACCGACGCTCGAGAAGCGGTCTGTCGTAGATCGCCAGGTACACGGTGAAGCCAACGGTCGACGCGGCAAAGATCCCCAGGAACAGCCAGCCTTGCCAGTAGTCGAACGTGCCGGCCGGCCAGAAGATGAGGACGACAAAGAGGAGGATCCCGAGCACTCCTTTAACGATCGCCTGCCGATGGAGCGGATCCATATCAAGCACCAGGCCGGTAGATTGTCGCAGCAATCTGGCGCACACGTTCAAAATGGTGAGCTGTTACAACGCAGTGGCTCCCACTACACCACGTGTCTGAGCCAGAGCAATGTTTAGGCTCCAACTGGCGCCGGTCTGGTCCACTAAAATGGTAATTACCCGGCCACCTGCGCGTCGCGGTCGTGCTTGTCGGCATCGCGACCGTCAGAGTGAATCGACTGATTTCGGGCGCGGATCTCTATCCCGTTGGAGCCTTGGCGATCGCGTGCGGCGTGATGGTTCTCACCATCCGTGCGTGGATCGTCAATCGGATTCGCGGCTGGGTACCCGCAGCGTTCACATTCTCGACGCTGGTCGGCGTTGTCGGGAGCGTCGTTCAAGGCGCGAATGTCTTGTTCGTCTGTTCCGGAGTGATGTTCGGTATCGCGTTCGCTGGCCTGGGCGTCGAGACATGGACCTCGACATCCCGCTCATGAGCCGAGAACGGCGGCCTCTGGGATTCACGTCGCAGGGGAGTTCCAGGTTCACGACAGGGCGACGAACGTATTGTCCAGGCCGAAGTCGTCCGCAGCCCGACGTCAGGCGTTGGCGCAGAAGGAGCCAGAATCGAAAACCTGACAGCGAGAGGCACCGGAGATGCTCAGGTCAAAAGCGAAGGGGGCATCGAAGTTGAACCGCCGCGAGCGAGCTCGAGCAGTCGGCCGGCGCCGACCGGTGGATCGGGATACCAGGGCACCCACGCAATGCGCGAGGCGAGGTGATCGCGGACTTCGGTCAGATACCGCTCCTCGCGGGCGCCGCGCTCCCGCAGGATCGGATCCTGCACGCCGCCACCGGCAAAGCTCTGATTCACCACCCACGCGAACGGCTCGATGCCTGCGCGACGCAAATCCGTCTGCAGTTGCGCCGCCTCGTGCACCGGCGTCGCTTCCGGAAGGGTGACCAGCAGGACTTTCGCGAAACGGGGGTCGCGCAGGCGCGGGAGCAACCGGCGGACCGCGTCGGGC
>DASWBC010000154.1:0-4622 GCA_036390815.1 Gemmatimonadaceae bacterium | reverse complement strand
TTCAGGCCGTGCCGGAGCTCTCCGCAAAGGCGAAGGCGCGCGGCGTGATGGTGCACACCGACGCCGTCCAGGCGGTTGGGAAGGTCACGATCGATGCCCAGACGCAGCAGTTCGACTTTCTGACGATCTCGGGCCACAAGTTCGGCGCACCCAAGGGAATTGGCGCGCTCTTCATTCGCAGGGGGACGCACATCGAGCCGCTGATGCACGGCGGAACCCAGGATCGCGGACGAAGACCAGGCACCGAGAATGTCGCCGCAGCCGTGGGCCTGGCGCGTGCCGCCGAGCTCACGCTCGCGGAGAGCGAGGCGCATTGCGCGCGTCTACGGAAACTGCGTGACAAGCTCGAGGCAGGAATCCTGGCGAAAATCCCCGACGCGGTCATCCATGGCAGGGGAGCGGAGCGTGCGCCGCACATCATGAACATCTCAGTCCCTGGTACTGATAGCGAATCGCTCCTCATGGCGCTCGATCTTCGTGGCATCGCCGCATCAGGCGGATCGGCCTGTCAGAGCGGAAGCATCGATCCGTCGCATGTCCTGACGGCGCTGGGCGTCCGTCCGGACCTCGCGAGTGCCGCGATTCGCATGAGCCTCGGTGTTCTGACGACGGATCAGAACATCGACCGCGTTATCGAAGTCTTCCCCGCGCTGGTCGCCAAGGCGAGACAGCTCGCGGCTGCGGAATAACGATGTCGCGAGAGCGGGTGCTGGTCGCTATGTCCGGAGGCGTCGATTCATCGGTCGCCGCGGGAATGCTCGTCGAGCAGGGCTACGACGTGGTTGGCGCTACCATGAAGCTTTTCTGTCATGGAGAAGATGTTCCTGACCGCCCCTGCTGCTCACTCGATTCCGTCAACGACGCGCGACGCGTGTGTGAGCAGCTGGGGATTCCGCACTACGTGCTAAATCTCGAGACCCGCTTCGGACACGACGTAGTCGACAATTTCGTCGATGAGTACGCGCGCGGCCGTACGCCAATTCCGTGCGTCCGCTGCAATACGTTCACGAAGTTCCGCGACTTCCTGAACAAGGCCGATGCAATTGACGCGCGCTGGATAGCGACGGGCCATTACGCGCGAGTTGTCGACGGCGAGCTTCATCGTGGCATCGACGAAAACAAGGACCAGACCTATTTCCTCTGGGGTATCGATCGCGCCGTCCTCGCGCGCATGATTCTGCCCGTCGGGAGTCTCGACAAGGCGCAGACGCGCGCACGCGCGCACGCGATGGGACTCGAAGTGATCGCCGAGAAGCCGGAGAGTCAGGAGATCTGCTTCGTGCCAGACGGCGACTACACGCGGATTCTGGAGCAGCGCCTGCCTGCCGACGCACCCGCGCTCTCCAGCGGCCCGATCATCACCTCGAGCGGAGTCGTCGTGGGCGAGCACAACGGCTTCGCGCGCTATACCATCGGTCAGCGGCGCGGCGTTCCGGGCGGGTTCGCCCAGCCGATGTACGTGATCGCGATTCGCCCGGAGCTCCGGGCGGTTGTGATCGGCACGCGCGATGAGCTGCTTGGGAGCGGCATCGTGGCTCGCGAAGTGAACTGGCTCACCGACGCGCCCATGGTCGGCGATCAGGTGAGGGTGCGGATCCGCCACCGCGCACCGCTCGCCCGCGCGGAGATCGTTCGTCTCAATGGCCAGGAAATCGAGCTCGCCCTCGATGAGCCCGTATCAGCCATAACGCCCGGACAGTCCGCCGTGTTCTACGACGGTGACCGTGTTCTTGGCGGGGGTTTCATCGAGGCGTCGCGAAGTCTCCGTTCCGCGCTACCTGTTTTGGCGGCGTGATTCAACGCGCGTGTCTAGCGCGTGGCGGCGATGTGCAGGAAACATTATTGGACGTGACTGAAGCGCATACCTAACGACAGGAGCCGTCTCATGTCTGCACGCGAACTGTGGTCACCCCGGAGGCTCGCGATAGGAATCGCCGGCGCGCTGCTCGTGTCAGGCTGCAACCCACCAGCCGCCGCCCCACCGCCGGGACCTCAGTCCGGTGTCCTTCCGCCACGAATCATCCCTTTGCCGGCGTCCCTGTCGCTCGCGAGCGGCGCGCCGTTCCAGCTCACCAAAGACACGCGGGTCACGTTCGTCGGGGCGAACCCGGAGGTGGCAGCGATCGGAGAAACCCTTGCTGCCCTGCTCCGCCGCGCTACCGACTTCCCGGTTCCAGTATCATCGGGCTCCAGCGGTAGCGGCTCTGGTAGCGTAGAGCTCCGCGTCGGCGACGCTTCGCTCGGCGAAGATGGCTACAGGCTGACGGTGACCTCCGATTCTGTGCGGCTCGTCGCCGGCACTCCGGCTGGACTTTTCCACGGCGTACAAACGATCAGGCAGCTATTCCCCGCCGATATCGAATCAGAGATCGGTGTGGAGCGAAGCTGGCCCATGCCGGCGGTTACAATCGTGGACCGCCCTCGCTTCGGGTGGCGCGGCTCGATGATCGATCCCGCGCGCCACTTCCTGACCGTCAAGGAGGTCGAGCAGTACATCGACTTGATGGCGCTCTACAAGCTCAATGTGCTTCACCTTCATTTGACCGACGATCAGGGCTGGCGAATTCAGATCAACTCGCGTCCAAAGCTGACCGCCGTCGGGTCACTTTCGCAGGTTGGCGGCGGACCCGGCGGCTTCTATACCCAGCAGGAATACCAGCATTTGATCAGCTACGCCCAGGCGCGCTACATCACGATCGTCCCCGAGATAGAAATGCCCGGGCACAGCTCCGCTGCTACGACGGCGTACCCCGAGGTCGCGTGCAACAGCACCTTCTGCGTCGACAAGGAGGACACCTACGCATTGCTGGATGACGTGGTGCGCGAGATCAGTGCGCTGACGCCCGGCACATACATTCACATCGGCGGCGACGAAGTAGAGGGGCTTACGCCCGAACAGTACGCGCACTTCGTCGAAAGGGCACAGACGATCGTCAACAAGTACGGCAAGCTGATGATCGGGTGGGAGGAGATCGCGAAGGCGCACATAAAGCCGACGACCATAGTGCAGCAATGGAAGAGCGATTCGGCAACCGCCGCGCTCCAGTACGGCTCGAAACTGATCATGTCGCCGTCAGATAAGGCGTACCTCGACATGAAATACACCGCGGCGACTGAGCTCGGGCTCACGTGGGCGGCGATGATAGAGGTGAACACCGCCTACAATTGGGATCCAGCGCTCTACATGCCAGGCGTCACCGAACAGAACATTGTCGGAATCGAACCACCGATTTGGGGTGAAACAGTTCGGAACATCGCTGCCGTCGAGTATCTGGCGATGCCTCGCCTCGCGGCGTTGGCCGAGGTGGCGTGGACACCGCAGGTCTCGCGCGAATGGCGAGGTTTCAGCTCGAGACTCGCGGCGCACGCCCCGCGTTGGAACTACATGGGCGTCAACTACTATCGGTCTCCGCTCATCCCGTGGTCTACAGATGGCCACTAGATCCGGGACGAAGCTGGCCCGCGCTCGCGCTTAGGCAATTTGAGCTTAATAAAGCGCTACCTAGCTCCGGCCGATTTCACTGCTCAAGAATCATGGCGCCTGGTCGAGTGGTGTCGCGAGATTGGCGCTGATGAATTCACGGTCGATTGCGTTGGATCCGACGCCCGCTCAGAAGCGACGACCTGGCAGCCATTTGAAAAAATCGTAAAGCCCTTTTCCCGAGGCGACGAAACGCGTGAGCGCATGAGCGGCGCCACTGCCGACGATCTGACCAGGAGCACGCGACTCTGGGAAATGAATCCAGTTACGGTCGGAGCATTGCGGCAGGCATTGCCGAACGGACTTCTCTCGTACGACCCGGAGGGCCGCGGCTGGTTCGAGGATCCGATTCTGTACCGCGAAGGCAATCTCCTTTTGGGCGTCCTGTCACATGAGGCGTTCGCGGTGCTTCGATTATCTGTTGTCGAATCCATGCGGCTCTCGGCAGCCGGATTCCCCAGCCACGATTCATTGCCGCGAGTGGGGTGACCACCCCAAGTTTGTAGTGTCGCGGGCGCCAGGAAATCCTCGAGGGTGGCGCCGCGTAACCGGCTGCAAACCAATGGAGGCCCAGCGATGCGGAGACGAGAGGCTCTACGGAGCTCGAGACGCGTTCTTGTCGTTGCAGGCACAATTCTAGGCGTCGCCTGTCAGGCGCCCGCACCGGCGCCAGCGCCCCAACCCGTCAGAGTAGCGCCGCAACTCGTTCCGGCGCCCGCGTCCATGGTCCTCGCCGGCGGATCACCGTTCGAGATCGTGAGAACCACCGGCATTTACGTCGATGGCAGCAACCCCGAAGTGGCCTCGATCGGGGAGGTGCTGGCGGCGGAGATACGCCGGCCCACGGGTTTCCCGATCGCTGTTACGCCGCTCGGCACACCCTCGGCGGGTTCGATCATTTTGCGCCTCGCCCCGGACCGAACCGCACTCGGCGAGGAAGGATACGAGCTCGCCGTAACGAAAGACTCGGTCCGCCTCGTGGCCAACCGGCCGGCGGGTTTGTTTCGCGGCATCCAGACGATCAGGCAGCTGTTGCCCGCCGAGATTGAATCGGACATGGGAGTCGAGCGGTACGACTGGAGCATTCCCGCTCTCACCATCAGCGATCAGCCCCGCTTCGCATATCGCGGCGCGATGCTCG
>DASWBC010000153.1:0-4085 GCA_036390815.1 Gemmatimonadaceae bacterium | reverse complement strand
CTGCAGCTCGCCGTGTACAGCAGCCCGCCCGGCGCGAGCAGGCGTAGCGCGCGAAGATTGATGTCCTTGTATCCTCGCATTGCTCCCGGCAGGGCGGAACGTGTCTTTGCGAACGCTGGAGGATCGAGGACGATTGTATCGTACGTGATTCCTTCCTGCTCCTTCTCCCGCAGATAGTCGAACGCATTCGCTTCCACGAACGAGATGTTATCGAGTGAATTGAGCGTCGCGTTTTCGGCGGCTCTCATGAGCGCGGGACCCGACGCGTCCAACGCCGTCACATGAGTCGCCTTCCTCGCCAGATGCAAGGCGAACGAGCCGTGGTAGCTGAAACAGTCGAGCGCTCTCCCTCGCGCCACCGTTCCGACGAGGTGCCTGTTTTCCCGCTGGTCGAGGAACGCGCCCGTCTTCTGTCCTGTCCACGGCGCCGCCAGAAACCTGATTCCGTACTCGTGCACCTCGATCTCGCGCGGGACCTCGCCGTGCAGAACGACTGTCTCCCGCGGCAAGCCTTCCTTCGCGCGGAGCGGAACGTCGTTACGCGCGAGAATTCCAGAGGGGTCGGCCAGCGAGCGTAGCGAAGCCAGTATCTCCTCTCTGAACCGCTCGAGTCCCGCGCTCATGAACTGCACGACCAGCCAATCGTCGTAGCGGTCGCAGACGAGGGACGGACATCCATCCGCCTCACCGTGCACCAGGCGGAACGCGTTGGTGTGATCCTCGAGCGGCACTCGCCGCGCGATCGCCGAGGCGATGCGCTCGTCCCACCACGCCTGGTCGATTACCGCGTCGGGATCGCCATCGAGCAGTCTCAGAGAGATCTCGGACAGCGGACTCCAGAGCGCCCAGCCGAGCGGCTTGCCGCGATGGTCGTGCACCAGAACGGCGCCGGCTTCCACCACCGGCCGTTCCGTCACATCCGTGCGATAGATCCAGGGATGCCCGCTGATCCAGCGGCGGGCTCCCTTGGCGTTCACACGGGCCACAGTCATTCGTGAAAATAACGGCACGGCCCGGTCCCCGACGCAGGCAGCGTTCAGTCCGTACGCTTCTTGCAAAAGGCGCCGATATGAAGGGCATCCTCCCACTCTCGGTTGGGGCAGCCACATCCGGGCTGCTCTTCCGCGAGCACAGGATGCGCACAAAGTCCGAGCGGCTGAGCGCGGCAACGATGGAGACGTTGCTCAACGCGATCGATGCCAACGACGCACAGACCGGCGGCCACGTCCGGCGGGTCGCGACGTACGCGCTCATACTTGGCGAGGCGGCCGGACTGGACGACCACATGCTGCACACCGTCGAGCGGGTCGCGCTTTTCCACGACATCGGCAAGCTTCATGGAGCGCTCACGGACATCTTCCACGATCCGTCCAAGCTCACTCCCGAGGAGCGACGCGCGGTGAGAACACACCCACAGCGTGGCGCCGAGGTGCTCGAGCCGCTGAGCGGGTTTTATCCCGAGCTCGGGAAGGGCGTCGTCGCGCACCACGAGCGCTGGGATGGCACCGGGTATCCGCGCGGACTCAAGGGAAAGCGGATTCCTCTGCAGGCCCGCGTCGTCGCGATTGCCGACAGCTTCGACGCGATTACACACCGGCGCCGCTACAGTCACGCGCGCAGCCTCAGCGACGCGACGCGCGCGATCGCCGAAGGCAAGGGGACTCAATTCGACCCCGATCTCGCCGATCTGTTTCTGAGTCCTCTCGTGTTGGCAAAAATCGAGAAGGCGATGCGCTACGCCAACATGCCGCGGAAGAAGGGGCCGGGGAACCGGAGGCGCGGAGAGACTCAGCCCGCGCCCGACATCACTTTCCGATGGAGTTCGCGATCGCGCGAGTCGCCGTCTCCGGATCGTCGGCCTTGAATATCGCGTTGATGACCGCGACACCCGCCGCGCCGGCGACCGTGATCTGAAGCGCGCGGTCGGCGGTTATCCCGCCAACTGCCAGCGCGGGATGCGCCACCAGCGCCGCGAGTCGCTTGAATCCCTCGACCCCAATCGCCGAGCCCGCGTCGTTCTTCGAATCCGAGCCGTATACGGGTCCAATGCCGACGTAGTCGGCGTCTTTCGCATTCGCCACCTCGGCGTCGCTACCGAGGGATGCGCCGACTATGAAATCCGCCGGGACAAATCTGCGGATTGCAGCGACGGGAAGATCCGCTTCGCCCACGTGAACTCCAGCTGCTCCGGCGGCGAGGGCAATGTCCGCGCGGTCGTTGACGATGACCGGCACCGACACTTTGCTCATGATCGCCCGGGTGATCTCAACGACCTCGCGCGATGTCGCGCTCTTGAGCCTCACCTGGACGCTCGTGGCCCCGCCCCGAACCGCTGCCGCCACGCGATCCACCAGCGTCGCGCGCCGATCCTCGGCGTCGTCCGTAATGGCGACGAGACGCAGGATCTTCGGATCGAGCATCTACGCGCTAGCGGCTTGCGCTTGTCGTCCTGCTGGAGGCGCGCTTTCTCGTGCTCGAGGAGTGACTTGTCGACTTCTTCGAGGCCGGTTTCGCGGTCGTGGCGCTGGCCTTGGACGTCGTTTTGCTCACTGTCTTCGCGGGCGTCTTGCTCGTTGAACGGGAAGTGGTCTTGCTCGATCGGCTCGCTGCGCTCGGGCTATTTGCTCCAGTGGAGGCCATCGCCAGCATCCGTGGCGCCGGCTTCTTCTTAGCTGGCATTGACGCGCGTATCTGCCTGATGGCAGTCGTGTGCTCGTCGAGCGTCATACGAAATTCGTGGTGGCCATCCTTACTCGCAACGAAGTACAGATAGGGCACATTCGCGGGATTCGCCGCCGCCGCGAGACTCGCCACGCCCGGGGACGCAACCGGTCCGGGTGGAAGACCCTTGTGTATGTAGGTGTTGTAGGGCGACGCGACTTCCAGATCCTTGTACAGCACTCGTCCAACGTGGTGTCCGAGCGCGTATTGAATCGTTGGATCGGCCTGGAGAAGCATGCCTTTGCGCAGACGATTGTAGTAGACCGCCGCGATGACGGGGCGCTCCTCAGGCAGCCGGGCTTCTCGCTCGACGATTGATGCCATCGTCACGAGATCGTTGCGGTTGATCTTGAGGTCTACGAGGCTCGAATCCCAATCCGGCTTCCAGCGGCGCTCGAACGAGTAGACCATCTCGCGCACGGCTTGGCGCGCTGTGGTCCCAACCGGGAAAGCGTAGGTGTCGGGAAAGACGTATCCCTCGAGGGTCGGATTGGGGATATCGAGCCTGGCGAGCAGCGCGGTATCGCGGACAGCAGCTTCGACCGAATCCGCGGGCACCTTGAGCGTCCGCGCGAGCAGAGGCGTGATCTGTGAGAGCGTGTACCCTTCGGGTATCGTGATCGTGTTGACGAGCCCGCGTCCGCCGTTGAGCGCGCTGACGATGTCCTTCCATGGCGTCCCGTGCTTGAGCAGATACGTGCCGGGCTTGATGTTGCGATCGCCGCCGGTGAGACGGCCGTAGAGTCGGAACATCCTCGGCGAACCGACAACGCCATTGCGCGCCAGCGAGTCCGCCGCCTGCGCGAAGCTGGCTCCGCGAGGAACGATCACGCGCGTCGGGGCTCCGTGCGGCTGACCCGCGCACGCAGCGGCAAACACGCACGCCACGACGAGCGTGGAGCGCGAATCAGCTCTGAACATTGAGCGCCTGTTGAAGCAGAATCGCCGCCGCGAGCGAATCAACGTCGCCCTTTCTGCCGCGGGTGGATTCTCCCATTTCTTTGACTGTACGCAATGCGGCCGCCGTGGTAAACCGTTCATCTAAGAAACGAACGGGCATGCCAGTACGTTTCGCGATTTCGGCCCCCAAAGCACGAATTTCTTCGGTCCAGGCCGTCTCGTTGCCCTCTCCGTCGAGCGGAAGGCCTATTACGTACCCCAGAGCGCCAAGCTCCGTAGCGCGCGCGACAATTTTTGTGATGGGGGGTCTTTTGCCTTCCCGCCGCTCGATGAACCCCGCCGGCGAGGCAATCATGCCCAGAGAATCGCTGATTGCGAGGCCAATCCGCTTCCGGCCGTAGTCCACCGCGAGAAAACGAGCCAGCGCGGCGTTCACCCGGGCCTAACCCTGCGCCATCTGGGTG
>DASWBC010000152.1:0-1521 GCA_036390815.1 Gemmatimonadaceae bacterium | reverse complement strand
CAACTTCTTCCGCCGTTACTCCGCCCCCGACGTTGACCGTCGGCAGCTTGGTGAACGGCCAGCTCACACTCGCTGACAAGATCTCGGACGGTCATTACATCGACTACTTCAGGCTCGATGGAGCCCGAGGCGGCGCGGTCTCGATCTGGGCAAGCTCCAGTGATTTCGAGCCATTCATCGCCGTGTTCCGATTGGTTGGAGACAGCGTGGTCACCGTGGCAAGCGACAAAGGCCAGGACGGCGGTGCAAGCGCAAAGCTGACTCTGACTCTTATGCCTGACGTGACGTACATGATCGCTGTTGGCGCGAGCGACGAGAGCCGTTCAAGAATGGGAGGCTACGCTCTGACCATCGCGCCGCCCACTCGCCCGAACGCGGTATCGCAGGGAGCATCCGACAACGAGGAGCGATGGTTGTGGGCAGCTGCTTCCGATCTTGCAAAAAGCGAATTCGATCGCACGCGGATCACGAGCACGGGACACGGCGCGTACCTCGTTTGGGTACGATCGACTTATCGGACGCCCTACACCGGCAAGTCTGGCAACACCTACGACACCGCGATGCTGCAATATGAAATCTCGTGCAGCGATCTCAGTTATCGCGTCATTACAGGCGCAGAGTACCTGAAAACCGAGCTCGTGTGGTCATCCTCCGAAACGACCTCATGGACCGCCGCGATGCCCGAGACCGTTGCTGAGATGGCCGGAAGAACAATCTGCGCTTACGTCAAGGCTCACAGCATGTAACGTTTCGTTTCATGAAGATGAAGGCCCTTTTCCCCGCGCTGCTCGCCCTCACGTATCTGCCGTCGCCGGTACGTGCCCAGACCGCGGTCACGGAGATGCTTCAGCGCCAGGTCGCCGAGAATAAAATCGCGGGCGCTGTGGGGCTGGTGATGCGCGATGGGCGAATCGTCTACGACCACGCCACAGGCTGGGCCGACAAGGAAGCGGGCCGGCGCATGAGCACCGACGCGATTTTCCGGCTCGCGTCGCTATCGAAGGCGATTACCACCACCGCCGCCCTCATGCTCGTCGAGCAAGGAAAGATCGGCCTCGACGATCCCGTGAGCCGCTACATCCCCCAGTATGCGCACACTACCGTCGCAACGCGCTCCGATACCGGGCGCGTCATCGTGCCCGCAAAGCGGTCGATCACGATTCGCGACCTTCTCACCCAGACGTCCGGCATCTCGTACGGCATGGACTCGATCGTCGCTCCGCTCTACCAGGCAAAGGGTCTCGGGCCCGCTGCCGGTTATGGATGGTACACGTCGGACAAGAACGAGCCCATCTGCACCACGATGGAGCGCCTCGCCTCTCTTTCTTTCGTGGCCCAGCCAGGCGAAACGTGGACATACGGCTACAACACCGACATCCTCGGCTGCGTGGTCGAGCGCGTTTCAGGAATTCCGCTCGACGAATTCATCCGCGCGCGCATAACCAAGCCGCTTGGAATGAAGAATACGTTCTTCTACCTTCCGCCTGCGATGCGCCAGCGGCTGGCGACTGTGTACACGAC
>DASWBC010000151.1:0-5209 GCA_036390815.1 Gemmatimonadaceae bacterium | reverse complement strand
TCGGCATGTATCTCACCATGCTCACGTGGCCGATGATCGCGCTCGGCTGGGTCGTCAACCTGTTTCAGCGTGGCGACGCTTCGATGGGGCGGCTGGCCGAGATCCTCGACGTTCGCCCGACGATCAACGGTGAAGAGCCGCGTCAGCACCTTCCGGCGACGAATACGGGCCGCACCATCGAGTTTCGGAACGTTGGATTTCACTATCCGTCGGATGCCCCGGGCGAGCCGCGCTGGGTCCTGCGCAACGTCAGCTTCACGGTACCCGCTGGAGCGACGTTCGGGGTGGTGGGCGCGACGGGGAGCGGAAAGAGCGCGCTCATCGACCTGATTCCGCGAATGTACGATCCGCAGGAAGGCGAGATCCTCATCGATGACGTTCCGACGAAGAACGTCGTGCCCGCAGAGCTCCGGCAGGACATCGGCTTCGTGCCCCAGGAGAGCCTGCTGTTCAGCGACACGATCGGATCGAACCTCTCGTACGGAACGAGCGGCCTGACCCAGACGGGCGAATGGGCCGCCGGCGTTGCGCAGCTCGACCAGACGATCGATCAGTTTCCCGGCCGTTACGAGACGATCCTCGGCGAGCGCGGAATCAACCTGTCGGGCGGTCAGAAGCAACGCGCCTCGCTGGCGCGAGCGCTGGCGAAGAAGCCGAGCATCGTGCTGCTCGACGACGCCCTGTCGGCAGTGGACACGCACACAGAGGCGGAGATTCTTCGCGCGCTGCGCGAAGCGCTGGCGGGGCGAACGGCGCTCATCGCGTCGCACCGGATCAGCGCGATACGCGATGCGTCGTGGATCATCGTACTCGAGAAAGGAGCGGTCGTCGAGCAGGGACGGCACCCGGAGCTGATGGCGCTGCGCGGGCGATACTGGTCGCTGCTGCGACGCCAGCAGCTCCTCGATGCGGTGGAGTCGGATGCGGTGGACGCGTTGGCAACGGATGTCACCGCAACTACAATATGATCATGTCCGACCACGCCGATCCCTCTGTGAAAGAACGGATAAAAGCGCTCGAGGCCAAGGCGAAAGAAGCGCAGCGCACGATCGACGAATTGCGAGCGCGCGACGCGCTCAAGACGCAGTTCCTCTCCAACGTCTCGCACGATCTCAGGACGCCACTCGCCGCGATCATCACGCACGCCGAGATACTGCGCGAGGGGCTGCTGGGCGAGCTGAATCCGAAGCAGCGGGACAGCGTGTCCGGGATAGTAAGCGGAGGACAGCAGCTGATCGACATGGTGGACGAGATCCTCACGTATGTGCGGAGCGCCAGCGATCAGGTGACTCTCGTCCGCACGGAGTTCGACATCACGAGGCTCGTCGACCAGGTGCGGACGCTGAATCAGCCGTTGGCGGCGAAAAAGCGACTGACGATCGAGCGTCGCAACGGAGACGATTTGCCGGCGGTTTATGCGGATCGCGACAAGGTCAAACACGTGCTGGCCAATCTGATCGGCAACGCGATCAAGTTCACGCCCGACGGTGGACGCGTCTGGATCGCCTTCTCCCGGCGCGGCAAGGACACTGAGGAGCTGGTGGTGGAAGTCGGTGACAACGGCCGCGGCATCGCGCGGGATCACTACGACCTGGTGTTCCGAGAGTTCGCGCAGGTCGACGCCTCTCCCTCGCGTCCGCACCATGGAACGGGCCTGGGCCTCGCGATCGCGCGCAACCTGGTCGAGCTGCACTCAGGAACGATCTGGGTCGAGAGCGAGCTTGGCAAAGGAAGCAGATTTTTTTTCACGCTGCCGCTCAATCCGCCCCGCGACTAAGTGCCGGCGCGCATTCTGATCGTGGAAGACAGTCCACTCGTCACGGACGCGTTTCGCGTGCTGTTCACCGCGGCGGGCTACGATGTCGACGTGGCAGCGACGGTCGTCGAGGCGATCGAGCGCGGGACGTCGACTCCAGTTGATCTGATGCTGCTCGATCTCACACTACCGGATGGAAGCGGACTGGAGATTCTGGAGGCGCTGCGCCAACGCGGCTCCCTTCCCCGCGCGACATTGGCGATGACCGGCCACAGGGATTCCGCTTCACGTCGCGCCTGTCTCGAGGCGGGATGTGCTGACGTCCTCATCAAGCCTGTCCCCATCGGCGAGCTCCTACGTCAGATCGAACGCCACCTGGCATAAGCGAGCGCCGAGCGCGCCCACGCGCGGGGCCGCTGCTCCAACGGTACTATCGAACGAAGTACCGCTTGTTCGCGCGCGAGAAACGTCCGCGTCCGCCGCAGCGCGGGCTCATCATGCTTCAGATCGATGCCCTGGCGTATTCCGACCTTCGGCGCGCACTCGAGCTGGGCCTTTGCCCGACAATTTCGCGGCTGTTGCGCGAAGGATTCGCTCTGAGGCGCTGGTTCTGCGGACTGCCGTCGGCCACGCCGTATTGCCAGGCGGGGATGTTTCACGGCGAGAACGACGGCATTCCGGCGTTCCGCTTCTACGACAAGGCCGCGCGCAAGGTAATCACGTGCAATGCGCCGCACGGAGTGCAGTACATCCGCGACCGCATCCATTCGCCGGGCGCGCTCGCCGGCGGCTCGAGCTATGTCAATCTTCTCGACGGCGATGCGCAGACGGTGGCGTTTACCGTCGCCACGCGTGAAAAGATGTCCGTGTATCGCCGGCTTGGCGGGACGCGGATGGGGCTGCTCATGCTGCTGCATCCCATTCGGATGGCGCGCATGGTTCTTCAGGGCGCTTTCGAGTGGTTGCTCGAGGAATGGGAGCGGGCGCGCGGCGAGCTGGCGGGGAGGGTGACCCACTCGGAAGGGATTTTCCCCTTCATCCGCATTCTCAGCAACGTCGTCGTGCGGGAACTGCAGACGATGGCGATTCTGCTCGACGTCTATCTCGGCGTGCCGATTATTTATAGTACCTTCATGCAGTACGACGAGCTGGCGCACCACTTCGGCCCGTCGAGCAAGCAGGCCCTCGTCGACCTGCGTCGCACCGATGCGCGCATCGCCGAGATCTGGAGAATGGCGCAGCTCGCGGGGGGACGCGGCTACGATCTCGTCATAATCTCCGACCATGGGATGACCCCCGCCCTCAGCTACCGCGTGCAGTACGGCGAGTCGCTTGGAACGACGGTGCAGCAGATTCTCGACGAGACCGTGGTGAAGGGCACTTCGCCCTCGCGATCGTTGGCCAGCTTCGCAGAGGATACCGAGTACTCGGACATCGGCCCCGAGGTCGTCGAAGCCGTCGCACAGCTGACTCCGACGTCGTTCGGCGTCAGAGGCGCGATTCGCAGATTCCGCGACTGGCTGAGAAGCCGCTACGGGTTGCGCGAGATCATTTTCCCCGAGAAGTATCGTGTCGACCGGACGAACGACGTCGTTGTCACCTACAGCTCCTGTCTGGCGCTCCTGTACTTTGCGGCTACGGAGCAGCGGCTGTCGCTCGAGCAGATAACAGCCGACGCGCGCTGGGCCAGACTCTACGAACGGCTCGTCGCGCACCCGGGAATTGGCCTCGTTGCCACGGTCTCGCGTGGCGGCGTGAATCTGGCGGGCAAGCACGGCCGCGCGATTCTGCGCGACGGGCAGGTCCAGATCATCTCCGGGGAGAATCCGCTCGAGATCTTCGGCACCGAGCCATATGTGCTGCGGGCGGTGGAATCTCTTGTCAACCAGCCGAACGCGGGCGACTGCGTTTTGTTCGGCGCGTTCGACGGCTACGACATCATCTCGTTCGACGATCAGGTCGGCGCGCACGGGTCGGCCGGTGGCGACCAGGTTTATCCATTCATCATCTCGCCCGAGCGGCTGGGGCTGGCGGGCGAAAGGCTCGAGGATGCGCGCGACATCCACCGCACGGTCCTGGCGCGCTACGCGGCGGCTAACGCCGAGCACGCTTCACCGGACACCGCGCGGTTGACGCCCGCTGTGCCTCGGGCCGCGGTCTGAGCCTGATCCACTGCGTCGGGCTCCCCCACGGGGACGAACGCGGGCACACGCGGGACGAGCGCCGGTGCGGCACCTGCGGCGCAGAGCGCCGCTGCAGTTACAGATCTCTGCAGGGAGGTGAGGGTGTCCTCGTAGGGCCGCTGCAAACGAGCGCGAGGAGGAGACCCGCGACCGAGCAGAGCGAGGGAGCGTGGTTAGGGGCTCCGACCAAGCGAGTGTGCGGCCCGAAGAGGATACCCTCACCGACCACGCGCAGAGATGCAGGCCGCAGCGCGCTAGAGAGCCGCGGCGCTTTCGACGATCGTCCTGAATGCCGAAGCCGAGATTTTTTCGGGCTCGAACTGCTCCCCCGCGCGCTTCATGACGCCACGCACGACCTGATCGAGCGTGACGAGCGGCGCGTCGGCCTCGGCCTGAACCTCGACCTCCCACTTGCCACGGTCAGGTCCCTTGAGGGTGTGGCGGTATCTCGCCGTGAAGACTGTGTGTCGGTGCACGATGATCTCGCGATCCTCCTCCTCGATCGGGAGGAACTCGTCGCCGGCGCTCTCGCTTAGAGCTTCGGGAGGCTCGTCGGGCTCGTGCCGGTGCTCTGGCTCGGGCGGCAGCGGAATCGCCGCGACAACGGCCACTCCCGTTTCAATGCCCGCCTGACGCAATGGTGGAAACAACCTCACTTCGTCCACGGCGTCCAATCCGATGCGGTCGGCTATTTCGCGCAAAAAGCGTTCGGTAGTCTCGATCACGTGGATGCCTTGGAAAGGGAAAGTCCTTCATTCGTCTCAGTCACGCCGGCGCTCTCGAAGTTTGACCGGAAGGCTGCAACGCCTTTCTTTCGGTCAGCTCGCGCTCCACGTACAGCTTCAGAATGTGCATGAAATCCTGTGCATTCGTCACCACTCCGAATGCCTGGTGGGTGCCGCGGTCCTTGAGCTTGCTCACCACGAACTCCGACGAATCGACGCAGATGGTCGGAAGCTCGCGTATCGACCCATCCTTCTCGGTGACGAAAGCCGGGAGCATGTTGCCGGTGGCGATCGCGTGCAGCGCCGTGGCAATGAGAATCGCCATCGTCGCGCGTGTCGTATGCCGCTTCATCGCGTCCTGGGCGGCTAGAGTGTCGGTGATCACCTCGGGGAGCGGGCCGTCGTCGCGGATGGAGCCCGTGAGGACAAACGGAATTCCCTTCGTCACGCACGCGTGCATGATCCCGTCCTTGATCACGCCCTGATCGACTGCTTTTGCGATCGAGCCCGCGGCGCGCACCTTGTTGATCGCGCGCATGTGGAGG
>DASWBC010000150.1:0-1559 GCA_036390815.1 Gemmatimonadaceae bacterium | reverse complement strand
GACCTGATGATGATCTCGGATCATCTCAATCTGATGGGAACCAACCCTCTCGTCGGAGAGGCGCGGAAAGGGGAGATTCGCTTTCCCGACATGACCGACGCGTACAACCCCGGTCTTCGGTGGCTTCTGCGTACATCGGCGGAAAAGCTCGGCATCACGCTTCGTGAAGGCGTGTACGCTGGCCTCCTGGGCCCGTCCTATGAGACTCCGAGCGAGGTGAAGATGTTGCGGCTGCTAGGGGCTGACGCGGTTGGAATGTCGACCGTTCCTGAAGTCATCGTGGCGAGAGCGCTTGGTATGCGAGTCGCGGGTGTGAGCTGCATCACCAACGCCGCGGCCGGGGTCACTGGCTCGGCGCTCAGTCACGCTGAAGTGCTGGAGACAACCAAGCGCGTCAGCGCCGCCTTCGAGTCGCTGGTGACGGAGTTTGTTGCGCGCTCGGCCGCGCCTCAATTGTCCGCGATCAGATAGACTGTCGGCGGCTGCCGAAGTCAGGTGTCGGCGGCAAGGTGGTTGATGGGCCCGTGTCCAGATCCAAGCCCGGGCGCGGTGGCGATCGCGTTGTGAACGTAGTCGATCGCGCTGCGCACGGCCGCGTGCAGCGATTCCCCCTTGGCCAGCTGCGCCGTAATCGCCGCCGACAGAGTGCAGCCGGTCCCGTGAGTGCTTGTCGTGTCGAGGCGCTGCCCGCGAAAAGTCCGGATGTCTCCGTCGTAGAGCATGTCCACGACTCTGTTGCCCGAATCGAGGTGCCCGCCCTTGATGAGGGCAGCCTGCGCTCCCATGTCGTTCACCAGTACCTCGGCTGCGTGCTCCATGGAATCTTCATCGTCGATCTGCTCGCCGATGAGAATCGCCGCTTCGTGAATGTTCGGCGTAACGAGAGCCGCCCGCGGAAGGAGCTCGCGCCGGATGACCTCGATGGTGTCAGGCTCGAACAGCACATCGCCCGATGTCGCGACCATCACCGGATCGAGGACGTAGTTGCGGAGGTCGTGGTCGCGGATCGCCGCGGCGACGATCATCGCGACTGCCGCGTTGGCGAGCATCCCTGTCTTGAATGCGCCCGGGAAGAGATCCTCGGCGACGGAATCGATCTGCGCGCGAACCATCGCTGGCGATACGGGGTCCCAACCGCTGACCCGCTGGGTGTTCTGGGCCGTGATGGCGGTGATCGCCGACGTTCCGAACACGCCGAATCGCTGAAATGTCTTCAGATCGGCCTGGATACCGGCGCCGCCGCCCGAGTCGGAACCCGCGATTGTGAGCGCAATCCTCATAAACGAAAGATGCGCCGCGGGAGAACACGGCGCATCATCGAGCGGGAAACCGGGCGCGGCTACTGGACCTGGCGCGGCGGTGGTGACGGCGGCAACGACAGAATTCTCGCCTTGAACGAGTGGAAGTTGCGCGTATCGGAGCCGAGTGATGCGAGGGTGGCGGGCGGCAGCTGGTTGATTTGCGCCTGGACCGCCTGAATGCGATCCTCTTCGAGCGGGTGCGTCAGGAACATCGATTCGACAGCGCCGGGATGGCTTTTCCGCTCCTCGAGCAGCTTC
>DASWBC010000149.1:0-2490 GCA_036390815.1 Gemmatimonadaceae bacterium | reverse complement strand
GTGTTCGTTTACGACCTTCAGAAGGGCGTCGCGACGCAGGTTACCGACGGTCTGAGCGACGCCCGCAATCCTGTATTCGACGCCGGCGGCAAATATCTCTATTTCGTCGCCAGCACCGACGCCGGTCCGGCGAGCGATTTCAGCATGACCACCTACGATCATCCGATTACGCGTACGCTCTATGCCATCGTGTTGCGCACGGATCTGCCGTCCCCGCTCGCGCCTGAGAGCGACGAGGAGAAGGCCAAGGGTGACAGCGCTGCGAAGAGCAGCGCGAAAGCAGCCGCCGGTGATGTGAAAGGCGCGCAGGAGGCAAAGCCGGGGAAAGACAGCACGGGCAAGATAACGCCGCCCGAGCCCGTTCGCATCGACTTCGACGCGATCGACCAGCGCACGATTCCGCTGCCGGCGCCGCCGCGTAACTATGTAAGTGTCGTCGCGGGGAAAACAGGTAACGTCATTCTCGCCGAGGATCCGCTGGTGCCGGTCGATCTGCAGGAAGACGGCCCGTCACATCTGAATCTCCACAAGTTCGACCTCAGCGAGCGCAAGACCGATCAGTTGATCGCGGACGTCAGCGACTTCGACGTTTCGCGGAATGGAGAAAAGCTCCTCTACAAGCAGAAGGACACCTGGGCGATCGCGGCAATCGCGCAGCCGATCAAACCTGGTGATAGCGCTCTCAACACCGGCAACGTCCAGGTCGAGACGGATCCACACGCCGAGTGGAACGAGATGTACCACGAAGCGTTCCGGCTGCAGCGCGCGTTCTTTTACGACCCCGGTTATCACGGGCTCGACCTCGACGCGGCGGAGAAGTACTACGCGCGCTGGCTCCCCGGACTCGGCAGCCGCGCGGATCTGGATTACATGTTCCAGGAGATATTCGGCAACCTCACCGTCGGACACCTCTTCGTCTGGGGTGGACCCGACAGTCCCAACAAAGCGCCGGCGAACGGATTGCTGGGCGCCGACTACACCATCGACAACGGTCGCTGGCGCTTCGCGAAAGTTTACGCCGGCGAGAACTGGAATCCTAAGCTTCGCGCGCCACTCACTCAGCCTGGCGTGAACGTGCGCGCTGGTGAATACCTGCTCGCCGTCGATGGAAAACCGCTCACCTCGAAGGAGAACGTCGATGAAGCGCTCGAGGGAACCGCGGGAAGATCGGTTGTGCTACGTGTCGGGCCAAACCCGAATGGAACAGGGGCGCGCGACGTGACCGTTGTGCCGTTGCCAAGCGAGGCGATGCTTCGGCATCTCGCCTGGGTGGATGAAAATCGCCGCACCGTCGACAAGCTCTCTGGTGGGAAGCTCGCTTACATCTATGTGCCCAACACCGCGAACCAAGGTTACACGAGCTTCAATCGCTACTTCTTCGCGCAGCAGGACAAGCTCGGCGCGGTGGTCGACGAGCGCTTCAACACCGGCGGCAACATCGCCGACTACATGGTGGATTATCTCCGGCGTGATGCGCCCTTCAATTGGGTGACCGCGCGTTACGGCGACGACACGCCGATTCCAGCCGGCGCGATCTACGGCCCGAAGGCGATGCTGATCAACGAGTATGCGGGCTCAGGGGGTGACGAGCTGCCTTGGCTCTTTCGTCGGTTCAAGGTCGGTCCGCTGATCGGCAAGCGTACCTGGGGCGGGTTAGTGGGAATCGGCGGTTATCCGCCCCTGATGGATGGTGGAGGAGTGACGGCACCGCGGATCGCGCTCTGGTCAGCAGAAGGCGAATACGCGGTCGAGAACCGCGGAGTGCCGCCGGATGTTGAGGTCGATCTCAGTCCATCAGCTTGGCGCGCGGGACACGACACGCAACTTGAGGCGGCAGTGTCGATGTTGATGCAGACTTTGGCGAAGAATCCAACGGCGGCGGCGAAACGTCCGGCGTACCCGACCTGGGCGCGCGGGCACACACCGCAGCAGACGCCCTAGAAAAGCGTCGGCTGTTGTGCGCCGCCGTTCAAAGTCGGCGGATTGAAGGAGGGAGACGAAGGTCGGGCTCGGTTTGGTTCAGGAAATGCCGTTTGAACAGCGCGATCGCCTCTTGCGGCCGCCAAGGCCGGACTCGATGCAAAAGTCGGCCAGAGGTTTGGCCAAGATCCACGGTGTCTCAATCAATCTCATGGGCGAAGTTTCCGCGACCAGAGTCGCCCGTGCTTCCAAGGTGTTTCGCCGTTGCGACCACCCTGGTAGTGGACAGCCCTCGATCGACCAGCATTTCGGCGTTATGCGCCTGCGCGATGAGGAATCCCGAGTGGAGCACAGACACCCTTGAGGATGATCCGGGCGAATTGGGTGGCGGCCGTTCTCAGTTCGGTGCGCGACATCAGCCGGCGCAAGGCGCATGAGATCGAGATTGAACGCCTCAATCGAATGTATTCCGCGCTCAGCCAGATCAACCAGGCCATCGTGCGGATGCCGACACGCGATGATCTGTTCCAAACCGTATGTCGGGTTCTCGTCGAACATGGCGGGTTTCTG
>DASWBC010000148.1:0-1507 GCA_036390815.1 Gemmatimonadaceae bacterium | reverse complement strand
GTCAACGGTGTGCAGGTGTCGTCGGGTCCACAACGGTCAGACGTCCCGCACTGGCGCTACGAGACCCTTGACCTCGCGCCACGTCTGCGCGCCGGGCGAAACGTGATCGCGGCACTCGTGTGGAACTGGGGCACGGCGCGTCCGGTGGCACAGCACAGCCATCGCACCGGATTCCTGATCCAGGGTAACGGCCCGGTCGAGGCGGCGCTGGTGAACACGGGAGCTGGGTGGAAGTTGCTGCGGAATTTGGCGTACGCGCCTATCGTCATCACCAACGCCACTGTCGGCGGCTATTACGCCGCGGCGCCCGGCGATTCGATCAACGCTTCGCGCTATCCATGGGGATGGGAGCGCGCGGACTACGTGGACGATGCGTGGAGCGGTGGTGCCGTTGTCGGACGCGTGAAGCGGCGCGCGATGAAGCCCGGTGACTATGGCGAAGTGTCGGGGTGGCAGCTCGAGGAGCGGTCGATACCGCCAATGGAGGAGAGAGAGCAACGCCTCGCTCGCGTCCGGCGCGCGACCGGTGTGGAAACCGACGGTGCGTTCCTGCGGGGGAGCAGTGATCTGGTGATCCCCGCGCGGACGACGGCGGTGCTTCTGCTCGACCAGTCGCACACGACGAATGCGTATCCGATGCTCGAGACGAGCGGAGGGGCCGGGAGTATGGTGCGCCTCACGTACGCCGAGGCGCTGATCGACGCGACAGGAAAGAAAGGGAATCGCGACGAGATCGAGGGGCGGACGGTGCGCGGCGTACGCGACGTCTTCCTTCCCGACGGGGGCGCGCGGCGCCGCTTCACAACGTTGTACTGGCGCTCCTTCCGCTTCATCCAGATGGACGTCACGACGGCGGACGATCCACTGCGCGTCCACGATCTGTACGGGATCTTCACCGCGTACCCGTTCGCGGAGCGTGCTCGCTTCGCGAGTGATCTTCCATGGCTTGCCGACATGTGGCGCATGAACTGGAACGGCGCGCGAATCGGCGCGTTCGAGACCTACATGGACACGCCGTATTACGAACAGCTGCAGTACATCGGCGATACGCGCGTGCAGGGACTCATCTCGCTCTATGTCGCCGGCGACGATCGGCTCCTGCGGCAGGCTATCGAGCATTTCGATCTGTCGCGGATCCCGGAAGGGATTACGACAAGCCGCTACCCCTCGGCGTTGACACAGATCATCCCTCCTTTCTCGCTGATCTACGTCGCGATGGTGCACGATTATTTCCTGCACCGGGACGACGCCGCGTTCGTGCGGGAGCGCCTCGCCGGCGTGCGCGGCATTCTCGACTGGTTCGACCGCCACGTAGATGCCACCGGCATGCTGGGCCCGATGCCATATTGGAACTACGTCGACTGGACGCCTCGGTGGGATCGTGGCGTTCCGCCCGGCGCCGACAACGGGCACTCGACCACGGTCAGCCTGCTCTACGTGTACGCACTGGAACGCGCGGCGGAGCTCGAAGCGCAAATCGGTATCCGTGGTGCAGCTGCCGATTACA
>DASWBC010000147.1:0-1837 GCA_036390815.1 Gemmatimonadaceae bacterium | reverse complement strand
AAACGTGGGACTCGATCGCGTGCTTAGTCCCAAGCAGTCCCAACGCGAAGCCCTGACCGGCCAGTCAGGGCTCGTTCTAGAACCAACTGTCTAAAGGGGAAATTTTGGTTGCGGGGGCACGCAACCACCATTATCTGCAGCTCTGGAGGCTCGCTGCCTAATGGCCGCCCCTACTCAAGCAGTGCGGCTCTCGGTCCCGAACCGAGTGCGCCGGTGCATTTTATCTAGGGATTTCAACGATCACGTGTCATCTTGGCAACTATGACGGTAACTGAAATGTCGCCATCCGGTGACGGTCTTCTTTCAGGCTGCCGCCAGACACCCATCAGCGCGTCGCCACAAATCGTTTAGCAGTCGGACATCTTCCGCGACGCGAAGGACCTCGACGAGATTGGCCTCGGCAGTAACGGCTATCCCGTCGAATCAACGAGCGCGGCCAAGTGCGCGCCAAACCTATTCTCCAAATCGCCTTCCTGCTGTAGCCCAAGTTTGAAGAGCAGTCGGATTCGCTGCTGCGTTTCCGGCCATGTCAATGCGGTTGCAAACGCGTTGCGGGCGTCGAGGAGCCGATCGACGGAGGGCAGCGAGACGTCGTTGACCAAATGTTTCGCCGTCGCGATGGGCCTCCTATCGAACGACGCGAGGCGGCGAGCGAGTTCGTCAACGAAATTGTCCAGCTCTTGGTCTGGAAGGGCGCGGTTGACGTAGCCGTAGCGTTCAGCAGTGTCGCCGTCGAGGTCGTTCGCGCCGAGAATGATTTCAAGCGCGCGGCCGCGGCCGATCAGCATTGGAAGGCGTGCCGTTCCGCCGGTACCGGGAATCACGCCAGCCCCGACTTCAGGTTGGCCCACGATGGTACGTTCGCGCGAGGCGAACCGCATGTCGCAGGCAAGGACGAATTCACTTCCCAGCCCGCGGACTCGGCCTCTGATCTTTGCAATGCTCACGACCGGTGATGCCGCGAGACGGACGAACGTATCTGTCGGGATCGCCAGGCCCGAAGGCCCGACGTCTTTGGCGACGCTGCCCGACTTGCCCGTCAAGTCAAAGTGCGCGAGGTAGAACTCAGGATTCGCGCTTTCGAAGACGACGACACGCAGGCTCGGGCTGGCGTCCATTCGAGCGAGCAGCGCGTGAAGGCCTTCGAGTACCGTTCCGTCGACGACGTTGAGGGGCGGGTTGTCGAACAGGACCCGCCAGTACGCGGCCGTCTCCTCGATGATGCGCACGGTCAATGATTCAGTCACGATCTGCCTCCTTTTCTCAGTCCACGGACTCCACGAGGGACGACATCGAATCGACGAGCTCGCCGGCGGTCACCACGGCGCTTGCGTAGTTTGGGATGTTTACATCGAGCGCGGCATGCATCGCTTCATCCGAATAGTCCGCCGTCGCGTCCCTGACCATCGTGACGTCGTAGCCGAGTTCAGCGGCAAAGCGGACAGTCGCCTCGACGCACGTGTGTGCGATGAGCCCGATGACAATCAGTCTCTGGATACCATGCCGCTTGAGCTGCAGATCCAGGTCCGTGTTGGCGAACCCGCTTGAGCACCAGTGCTCGAGGGCGACGATCTCGCCGAGCTGCGGCGCGAACTCGCTGCGAATCTCGCCACCCCACGTCCCGTACTCGAAGGTCCTTCGCGACCACGCGGCTTTCTGAACCGGTGCAATATGGGTCCATGTCTCGTAGTCGCCAGGACGGTATCGCCGGTGCAGCGCATAGAACACGCGAAGCTGCGCCTTCCGCGCGGCATTCAGGACCTGCAGCATGTGCGGAACACAGTTGTTCGCTTCCGCGACGCCCTTCAACCGATCCCAGACCTTGCCTCCCTCGGAG
>DASWBC010000146.1:0-5212 GCA_036390815.1 Gemmatimonadaceae bacterium | reverse complement strand
CGCTCCCTCGCTCCGCTCGGTCGCGGGTCTCCTCCTCGCGCTCGCTTTGGAAAGCGCCTGCGAGGACACCCTCACCTCCCTGCATAGATCTGTAACTGCAGCGACGCTTCGGGGCGCGAGGCCGCAGCGGCTGGCGGTCGGTGCGCTGCCGTGCGATCGTCGGAACTGAGAGCTATCGCCCGTGACTGCGAGCTATTGTCCCTGGCTGCGAAGGTATCGCCCGTGACTGCAAGCCATTGTCCCTGACTGCGAAGCTATCGCCCCTGACTGCGAGGCTGTCGCCCCCAACTGCGGGCCATCGCCCAGCACCGTCAGAGATCGCTCCAAGCGGAACACCAAAGGCGGCGTAACGTGGCGCGATGCGGCTCGTATATATCATACACAGTAGAAGGGACCCATTACTCAGGTGACAGAGGACGCATGAGCGGATCGGTGGCACCGCGCGCGATTTCGACGCGCTACGACGGGACGATCTCGACCGTCGCGCCAATTCTTCCGGCGCGCGAGCGTCTGGTGTCGCTCGACGTTTTTCGCGGCATCACGATCGCGGGCATGCTGCTGGTGAATGATCCCGGCACCTGGAGCGCGATCTTTCCCCCGCTCGAGCACGCCGCGTGGGATGGCTGGACTCCGACCGATCTGATCTTTCCGTTCTTCCTTTTCATCGTCGGCATCACGACGTACCTCTCGATGTCCGCGCGGCGCGCGCGCGGAGACGACAATTCGGCCCTCGTCAAACAAATCCTCCGGCGCGGCATCATCATCTACGCGCTCGGCTTCGCGATGGCGATGTTCCCGTTCTATCAGTGGGGAGTGATCGATTCGCTCCCCCACGCCACGGCGTGGGACCGGATCATTTTTCGCATCGAACACGTCCGCATTCTCGGAGTGCTGCCGAGGATCGCGATAGTGTACATCTGCGCCGGCTTGCTGACTCTTAAAACGACGCTCAAGCAGCAAGTCGTCATCATTGGCACCCTGCTTCTCGGATACTGGTTCGCGATGACGCTGATCCCTGTTCCAGGTGAGAACGAGATTGGGGCGCTGCTGCTGCACACCAAGGACAGGAACCTCGCGGCCTATCTGGACCGGCTGATCCTGGGGACGAATCACACCTGGATCGGGAGCGTCACCTTCGACCCCGAGGGCCCGATGTCCACGATCCCGGCGATCGCGACCGCGATGCTCGGCGTCATCGCCGGGCGCTGGATTGCGTTGAAGGAGAAGCCGCTGCTCGAGCGGATCAGCGGACTCTTCGCCGCCGGATCGATCGCAATGGTGATCGGCCTGATGTGGAACTGGTCATTCCCGATCAACAAGAACCTGTGGACGAGCTCCTACGTGATATTCACCGCGGGAATGGCGTGCGTTGCGCTGGCCACGGTCATGTGGATCGTGGACTACCGCAACGTGAAGTGGTGGACGAAGCCAATGGTCGTCTTCGGAGTGAACCCGATTTTGGCGTACGTCGGCTCAGGTGTGATGGCGAGATTGATCTACACGCTCTGGCACGTGAACTACGGCGGCAAATCGACAGCGGTTCAGGACGCATTTTATCAGGCGGTATTTCTGCCCTGGCTTCCGCCGCGGGTTGCATCACTGGCGTTCGCGATCACGTTCGTGCTGTTCTGGTACGGAATTCTGCTGATTCTCTACCGCAAGAGAATCATACTCAAGGTCTAGTTCGCGTCCGTAGGGGCGCCAAAGCGTTGCATCGACGAGGGGGCACGGGCGTGGTCCCGCTCGTCGCCGAGAAGGGAACACGCCCGGCGCGTCGAGGCGCGACAGCGATTCCTGGCCACGCGTTAGACCGAGTGGGAAGTCGGAGAGGTTTCCCGTAGGCGGCTTTCCAAAGCGAGCGCGAGGAGGAGACCCGCGACCGAGCGGAGCGAGGGAGCGCAGTTAGGGGCTCCGACCAAGCGAGCGTAGCCGCCGAAGGGAATCCTCTCCGACGTACCGGCATCGACGCCTACGCCGGAAACTATCAACGCGCCGCTTTAGCCACCCTGGGGCGCGATGTCTCCTTCTCGGCGAGCGAGCTCGTCGCGACCATTTCGGATTCGATCGGCGCTCCCGCTCGCCTCACCACGTAGGCCTCCATCGCGAAGTACTCGGGAAGCCCGAGCCGGTCGACGCGCTGCGCGGTGTTGCGGTTGCGCTCCTCGACGCGTTGCCAGAACTCCCGGTCGTCCTGCCCGGGGAAGGGCGCGCGATCCTTCTGACTCTGGTGCTTGAAGATCGCCATCTTCTTCGCCCTCAATTCGTCTTCGGAGAGCGGGACCAGGACGTCGGCCTCGGCGATCTCCCACTCCTGCCAGGCGCCGCGATAGTACCACAGCTCCGGCGGCGAGCCCGAATACTGTGCGAGCGCCTCTTGTATGGCCTCGAGACACATCCTGTGGGTGCCGTGCGGGTCGGACAGGTCGCCGGCGACGAATACCAGCTCCGGTTTCTCCTTCTCGATCAGATCGAGCACGATGCGCACGTCCTCAGGGCCGATCGGATCCTTCCTGACTTTTCCGGTCTGATAGAAGGGCAGGTTGAGGAAGCGGGCCTGCTCGCGCTTCATGCCGAAGGTCTCGATGCCCGATACCGCCTCGGCCTCGCGGATTGCGCGCTTCATCACCTGCACCGGGAACGCGTCAGTCTCTCCCACCTTCTTCGAGTCGAGGAAGTCCTCCACCTCCTCGATCAGCGCGCCCGCTCTCGAATCGTTGATGTCGAAGTCGTTGCCGAACCGCCGCAGAAAATCCGCGTACCGGCGAACTTCGTGGTCGAACACCGCGATATTGCCCGATGTCTGGTAGGCGACGACGATGTCGTTCCTGTTCTGGTGAAGCTTGTTGAGCATGCCGCCCATAGAGATGACGTCGTCGTCGGGGTGCGGAGAGAACACCACCACGCGCTTGCCGGTCGGGAGCTTGCTGCGCCCGCGGATCTTTGCGATCAGAGCGTTGAAGACGGCGCCGTTGAGGGGGCCAGCCTTTCCGTAGCGTGACAGCAGCGGGCTCAGATGGTGCTCGCGGTAGTCATTCTCGTCGAGCTTGAGCACCGATTTCTTGGTCGTCTCGCTCAGCCAGATGACGGCGTCGATCTCCTTCTCGCGCGTCCATTTCACTTCGCCCAGCACCCAGGGCGTTCGAAAGCGGGTGAGGTCGGCGGCCGCCGCGAAGTCGACGTAGAACACAGCGGCCGGGTGTTGCTGCAGATAGGTCGCCGCGACGTCGGGATCCGGCTCTCCCTCTACTGCCCGCTGAATAATGGCTGCCTTGTGCTCACCCGTTGCCACGAGCGCGATCTCGCTCGCTTCCATGATCGTCGCCACACCCATCGTGATCGCTTCGGTGGGCACGTTGTCCTCTCCGAAGAAATCGCCGGCGGCGTCACGGCGCGTTACGGTGTCGAGCGAGATGCGACGAGTGCGCGAATCCGCGCCCGAGCCGGGCTCGTTGAACCCGATGTGACCGGTCTTCCCGATGCCAAGGATCTGAAGGTCGATTCCACCGGCCTTACTGATCGCTGCCTCGTACACCTCGCACTCGACGTCCACATCGTCGCGGGGAACGTCGCCACGAGGGATGTGGATGTTCTCGGGACGCACGTTGATGTGGTTGAAGAGATTCTCCCACATGAACCGGTGGTAGCTGTGAATGCTCTCCGGTTTCATCGGGTAGTACTCGTCGAGGTTGAAGGTCACGACGTCCGAGAAGTCGAGGCCTTCCTCGCGGTGCATCTTGATCAGCTCGCGATAGATCCCAATGGGCGTGCTGCCAGTGGCGAGTCCAAGGACGGCGTGACCTCCCTCCCGGCGCCGCTCCTTGACTATCTCGGCGATGCGCCTGGCGATCGTGCGGGCGATCTCGTCGTACTCGACGACGACGACGGGGACTCGTTCCCGGGAAGCTGACATCAGCGAGAGGAAAGACGCACGCTGTAAGTTACGCCCAGGCGGCGGATGATGCGCTTGCTGTTTCTCATTCTGGAAAAATCTACGGTCAGCTGAGAGCGTTGACCAACGGTTTCTCCTAGTACGCGTCTCCGCTCGAGCGGGCAAGCCCGGAAATCAACGAGCTTCCCAGTTTACAATGCGCGCACCGAGCACCGATTGCTGAACCGCGTCGGCCACGTCGCGGCGCAGCTGGACGTGCCGGGTGTTGTTGCGCGTCGGATTCACGCGATTGGTGAGGACCACGACGAAGAGATCCTTCTCCGGGTCGATCCAGATCGAGGTGCCCGTAAATCCGGTGTGTCCAAAGCTCCAGGGAGAGAAGAACTGTCCCGCGCTCGAGCCGCCCTCGGGCGAATCCCAGCCGAGCGCACGGGTTGATTCCTTTCCCTGGCGCGCTGTCCAGCGCGCGATTGTCGCCGGCTTGACGATGCGCACGCCGTTCGCTCCTTCGCCGCCATTCAGAATCATCATCGAGAAAAGAGCGAGATCCTTGGCGGTGGAAAAGAGGCCGGCGTGTCCGGCAACCCCGCCCATGGCCCACGCATTCTCGTCGTGCACCGTTCCCCACAACAGTCCGCCCCGTGCTTCGTCGACCTGAGTGGGCGCGATGCGCGGACGCAGCGCGATCGACGGCTGGAACTGGGTGTCGATCATGCCCAGCGGCTTGAAGATCTTTTCGTTGGCAAGGACGTCGAGCGTCTTGCCGGTGATTCTCTCCATCACCAGCTGCAGGATGATCATGTCCCAATCGCTGTAAATCATGCTGGAGCCGGGCGTGTACTCGAGCGGGCGTGCGTTGATCTGATACAGGTACTGGTCGCGGCCGCGCGCGGTGGCGTAAATGTTCGCGCCCGCTTCGAGCCCGCCGCTGTGCGTGAGGATCTGCTTCACCGTGATCTGCGCCTTCTCCGGCGAATTGAACTCCGGGAGATAGGAGACCACCGTACGGCTGATGTCCAGCTGGCCGTTTTCCTCGAGGATCATCGCCAGCGTGGTGGTGGCGATGACTTTGGTGAGCGAAGCGAGGTCGTAGAGCGTGTTCGTGTCGGCCTTGGGCGATCCCGGCTGATTCCAGTCGATGTAGCCGTAGCCCTTCATGTAAGCGATGTGTCCATTGCGTCCGACGGCGATTGTCACGCCGGGAGCCACCGCTTCCTCGATCGCCGTCTTGACGATCTTGTCGAGCTTCCCGGCGATCGCGGTGTCGAGTCCGGAGTTGTTGAGGCCGACCTCGGGGTCGGCGTACTTGATCGGCGGCGGTGC
>DASWBC010000145.1:0-4707 GCA_036390815.1 Gemmatimonadaceae bacterium | reverse complement strand
AGCTTGAGCAGCGGCAGGAAGATCCGCTCCGTCGCGTGTCCGAGATAGTAGTCCTCCATCGGTGGCCGGCCCACAATCGTGGTGGCATAGACGGGCGAACGCCGCATCGTCAGCGCCGTCACGTGTACCTGAGGATATAAGTCGGCCTCGGAGTAGAATCCGGTGTGGTCACCGAACGGCCCCTCGACCACGAGCGGTTCCGAGGGGTCGATGTAACCCTCGATCACGAACTCGGCTTCTGCCGGAACTTCCAGGTCACACGTGACCGCCTTCGCGAGAGTAACCGGACGCTTGCGCAGAAATCCCGCGAACAGGAATTCATCGATGGTCGGTGGCAGCGGCGCCGATGCCGAATAGACCGATGCCGGATCCGCCCCGATCGCGATGACCACCGGCATACGCTCTCCCTTCTCAGCCATCTCGCGCCAGTGCGCCGCGCCGACCTTGTGGCGCTGCCAGTGCATTGCCAGCGTGCGCGGGCCGAGGACCTGCACCCGATACATGCCGACGTTCCTGATGCCGCGCTTGGGATCCTTCGAGATCACCATCGGCAGCGTGATGTACGGTCCGCCGTCTTCGGGCCAGCAGGTGATGATCGGCAGTTTCGACAGGTCCACATCGTCGCCCTTCAGCACCACTTCCTGGCAGGCCGGCTTGCCGCTCCGAACGCGCGGCGGAAACTTTCCCAGCTCGAGCAGCCGCGGAAGCATCGAGAGCTTGCCCATGATGCCCTCAGGCACCTTGAGATCGAGCATCTCGGTGATGCGCGCGCCGATCTCGTCGAGATCGTCAACTCCGAGGGCGAGCGACATCCGTCGCATCGACCCGAAGAGATTGATCACGACCGGATATTGCGATCGCTCGCCAGAATCGAGAATGACGTTTTCGAAGTAAAGAGCACTGCCACCGCGGGGCTGTTTCATTACGCGGTCCGCGATCTCGCACAGCTCGAGACGCGCTTTCACGGGCTCACGAACACGCGCCATCTCTCCGGCACGATCGATGGCGGACAAAAGCTGCGAGATGTTATCGAGGCTCACCTGGCTCCAATGGAACTGGTGGGACGTTCTCCGACGTGAATCGCGGCGATTCCAAACGACAGGCTCGACCATGTCACTTTCGTGAATCCGGTATTTTCCAACTTTTTCGCGAGCTCCTCTTCGACGGGAAAATTCGCAACCGATCGCGGAAGGTACTGGTATGCCGTGCGGTGTCCGCTGACCAACCCGCCGATCAAGGGTAGCATGTGGTGGAAGTACGCCTGGTAGAGTGCGCGCACGACGCGAAGCCGCGGCGTCGAGAACTCGAGTATCACGAAACGCCCGCCGGGAGCAATGACTCGAAGAACTTCCTTCAGAGCTGCTTCCAGACCGGCCACATTCCTGATGCCGAACGCCACGATTGCGCCCGCGAGCTGACCCGACGGTAGTGGAAGCTGAACTGCATCGGCGGTCACGGGTGCGATCCGCGCGCCCTTCACCTTGTCCGCTCCGGCCCTCAGCATCGGCTCCGCAAAGTCGGCGCCTATGACCAGACCACGGAAGCCGGGCAAGTTCGAAATCTCCGAGGCAACATCCATCGTTCCCGCGCACAGGTCGAGGTATCGTCCGGCCTGATCTCGTTCGACGCCAAGCGATGCGATTGCCTTGCGCCGCCATCGGCGGTCGATGTTGAGGCTCAGTACCTTATTGAGGAAATCGTATCGCGGGGCGATCTCGGAGAAGATCCGCTGCACATACGCGCGCTTCTCAGCGCCACCGGCAGCGGCGGCACTGGCAGTCGCCCTGTCCATGTCGGTGGCCAGCATCGTCCGAAAGTTGCCCGGCAACGGTGCGCGGGGCAAGCTATCTTTCCCGCGCCTCCCAAACATGCCATCAAGGTCCTACACCGACGTATCCGACCAACAGGTGGTCGTCTTCGCCCAGGAAGGGCGCGAGGACGCCTATCGCGAGCTGATCAAGCGCTATGAGCGACCCGTGTTCTCGCTCATCTACCGCATGGTGCGCGACAATGAGACCGCTGAGGACCTGGCGCAGGAAACCTTCATCAAGGTTTTGAACCACATCGACCGGTACCGGCCCGAGTTCAAATTCTCGAGCTGGCTGTTCAAGATCGCGAACAACATCACGATTGATCATCTCCGCCGGCGTCAGCTCGACACTATCAGCATCGAAGGATCTCCCGACGCGGTAACAGCGGAGCGTGCGCGCGCGACCTCGGTGACGGTGACGAGCGGGGGTGAATCACCGCTCGAGGAGCTCGAATCGAAGGAGCTGGGCGCATCGATCGAAAAGGCAATTGCGCGGCTACGGCCAGAGTATCGTGCCTGCATTATCCTGCGGCACGTAGAGGACTATTCGTACGACGAGATCGCGGAAATCGTGAAGCTGCCGCTCGGAACTGTGAAGACCTACATCCACCGGGCACGACAGGAGCTGAGAGAGTATCTGGGGGACCTGAAATGACTCTCGGAACCCTTCGTTTTCGACCCGAAAAATGGCCCAAAAAATACCCGAAAAAAACCTGAAAAAAGCTGAAACCTGACCCGTACCGAACCCGTAGGTCATCACGTGAGGAACCCATGATAGAGCACGATTTCCCCGAAGACTTTGTTCCCATTGCGGCGGAGCTACAGCGACTGCCGTATTTGTCCCCATCCCGGGGTTTCGCCGATCGCGTGATCGCCAGGATAGACCGCCTGCAGCCAGCCGAGGTTGTGGCCCCCATGAGAGCCTCCAGGCATCTGGAGCTGCAACGGGGTGGACAGCAGGCGGTCGTCCCACGCCGGCGAATGGGCGTCGTGCGGGCAACAGGCACCGCCGTGACAGGGGTCGCCCTCATCGCCGCCGCCGCATTCATGTTCTTCGAGATCGACGTCCTGACCGCGATTCTGAGCGCCGCCACGGTGCAATACGCATTCGCGATCGCCGCAGTCGGGTCAGAAGTCGGCGCCATGGTGCTCGGACCTTCCGCAATCGCTTACCTCCAGGCCGGCTCGCTCCAGGCCGTCGTTCTCTACCTGACGCTGGTGGTCGGATTGTTCGGCGGATATGCCGCGATCCGCACCGCGGCTCAAATCGCCAAACGCAAGGCAGCGTAAATGAAATCCATCCTGCTCGGAGTCTCTCTAGTGGTTGCGGCCGTGGCCGTGCAGGATGCGCATGCTCAGCGAAGCGATGGCGTAAGATTTTCCGGATTCAGAGGGTACGCGCAGGTGACGACTGGTGACCTCACCGTCCCGGCCGGCACCACGACATCCGGCTCGGTGATGGTTGTCCGGGGAAATCTCGACGTGTATGGAAACGTCGACGGCGCCGCGACCGCGATTCTGGGCGACGTCATCGTGCACGAGGGCGGAAGGGTTCGCGGCGGAGCAGTCGCGTTGATGGGACACGTCCGCAACGAAGGCGGCTCGATCCTTGGCGTCATCAAGGATGTCGGCGCTACGCACAACCGGTCGACCGTAAGCTTCGGTGGCCGGCCGCGGACTACACTCGGCTCGCTCGTCGCGGCGTTCCTCTGGCTCGTGGTTCTGCTCCTCGTCGGAACGTTCGTCCTCTTCTTCATGCGCGACTACTTCAAGCGCGCGGTCGAGGTCGTGACCAACGAGACCGGCCGTTCGCTCCTAACCGGCGTGATCGGCGGACTCGCATCGATTCCGGCTCTCGTCGCGCTCGTCGTGGCCATGGCCATCACGATCATCGGAGTCTTCTTCATCCCGATCGGCGTCGCGGCCTTCCTCGTCGCCGTCTCCGGAATCGGGATACTCGGTTTCCTCGCGGTTGCGCAGGTGACCGGAATTGCGATCGCGGGAAAGAGAGATGCGGAGACTCCTGCCGGGCAGGAGCTGCAGTTCCTATTCACCGGCATTCTTGCCTTCAGCACCCTGTGGATCGTCGCCGCGGCCTTCACCTGGTTCCCGATTCTCGGCGCGATACTTCGAATGTTGGCGTTCTCGGTGACGTTCGTCGCGGTCGCTACCGGGTTCGGCGCGGTGATTCTGTCCTGGTGGCGCACCAGACCCAGGAAGAACGCAGTAGCTGTCTAGAGCAGTCCCTTCAGCCGTCCGGCAAGCTCGAATAGCGCCTGTGCCGCGGGCGTCTGCGGCTCGCTGACAACGATCGGCTCACCCCGATCACCGCCTTCCAGAACTCCCCCAAAAAAAGGAATCTCGCCGAGTAGCGGGACATCCAGCTCGTCGGCGAGCCGCTTCCCTCCTCCGCTGCCGAAGATCCTGTGCTTTGTGCTGCAGTGTGGGCAGATGAAGTAGCTCATGTTCTCGACGACGCCGAGGACCGGGACTGCCACACGCTGAAACATCTTGGCGCCCCGCAGCGCGTCGCCTGACGCGACCTCCTGCGGCGTGGTCACGATGATGGCGCCGTGCACCATTGTAGCCTGGACGAGCGACAACTGCGCGTCGCCGGTGCCGGGCGGCATGTCGACCAGGAAATAATCCAGCTCGCCCCACTGCACGTCGCGCAGAAACTGGGTGATGATCTTCATGATGATCGGCCCGCGCCAAATCGCCGGCTGGTCGCGCTCTATCATGAAACCGAGGCTCATGATTTTGACGCCGTGTGCCTGGAGCGGAATGATCTTTTCGTTCTCGACCGGCGGCGGCGCGTTGACGCCCATCATGCGCGGGATGTTCGGTCCATAGATGTCCGCGTCCATCAGCCCCACTCGAGCGCCCTGTTTGACGAG
>DASWBC010000144.1:0-1980 GCA_036390815.1 Gemmatimonadaceae bacterium | reverse complement strand
GAGGGAAGCCCCGACTATCTACTTGGACTCACAGATGCCGTGCGTCAGGTGGCGATGAGCTTCCTGAGAGACCCTTCCACTATCCAGGTAGCTAGTCCGCCAGCAGCCCGATCTTGAGAGCGAAGTCGACGTAATCGCTGCGGTGCGCCAGCCCGAGCTTTTCGTTGATCCGTTGCTTGTAGGTGTCGACCGTTTTGGGGCTGATGAACAGCTTCTCGCCAATTTCGGGCGCACTGTAACCTCTCGCAACGAATTTGAGCACGTTCTGCTCGCGCTCGGTGAGCTTCTCGAACATCGTGCGCTCGTCCGCGTGCTCCGCTCGCCGCTGGATTCGTTGCGCCAGGGCACGGGCAGCCGATGGCTGCATGTAGACGTCTCCATGGGCGACAGCGCGAACCGCGTCGATGAGCTCGCGGTCGGCAGCGCTCTTCACGAGATATCCGCTGGCGCCAGCCTCCAGCAGCGGGACCAGATACGAATCCTCGGCGTGCATCGTAAGGATGAGCACCTTTGATCGTGCCTTTTTCCCGACGAGGACCTTGGTGGCTTCGGCGCCGTCCATTTCGCCCATCGACAGGTCCATGACGATCACATCCGGATCCAGCCGCTCCGCGAGGGAGATGGCCTCCTTGCCGTTGGATCCCTCGCCGATGACTTCGATGTCCTTGGCGCTGCCGAGTACTGCCTTCAGGCCGGCACGCACGACGTTGTGGTCGTCGACCAGAATTACTCGGATAATACCGTCTCTCACGCTGCCTCCGTATCCATTCCCACCCATGCGATGACGCGGGTCCCCCGATCACCCGTGGTATCAATATGCAACTCGCCGCCGGCAAGTGAGAGCCGTTCCCGCATTGTGGCCAGCCCGGACTCGAGCCGTTTCTTCTCCTTGGGGCTCTCGAAGCCGCGACCATCGTCCTTGACCTCGAGCTCGACATAGCCGGGCCGCGCGCGGAGCGACACGGTCGCGCGTCCGGCATCGGCGTGCCGTTCCACGTTGCGTAACGCTTCCTGCGCCACGCGATACATCGTGGCCGCCAGTGCAGATGGAATCGTGACTCCGGAGATGTCGACGGTGACCTGAACGTCTATGAGCGAGCGCTGCTGCGTGGCGTCACCAAGGGCTTCGAGCGCGGTCGGCAATCCAAGATCGGTCGCGACCCGCGGATGCAGCGAACGGGAAACATTTCGGATTTCCTCCAGCGCTGTACGCAGAAGCTCACGTACGCCAGCCAGCCGCGGCGAAGCGCTGTGATTCCCGATCTCGTGCGCGACTGCCGCGATCTGAAACGTTGCCGCAGCGAGTGTCTGACCTACTGAGTCGTGAAGCTCACGCGCGACCTGGGCGCGTTCTCTCTCCTCGGCGTACACCACTTCCGCACCGAGCTTTCGCATCCGCTCGCGTCCGGCCGCCAGACTGTCCAGCATCTCGTTGATGGTGCGCGACAGATGCATCAATTCGCGGTCAGCCACGATCGAGGCCGGGATCCTCTCTCCCAGCCGCCCTTCGGAGACGAGCTTGGAAACCCGCTGGAGCTCGTTGATTGGTCGGAGCGCGAGCCGCACCAACACAAGATTCACGATCGCCCCGACGATCAAAGCAGTAATGACGACGTAGATATCCATCAAAGGGCCGGGTAAGAGCCTGGCCGGCGCGAACAGCACGAGCACGGCAAGTCCAACGATGATCAGGTTGGCACCGACCAGCTTGGCCTCGAGCGAAACCCCGAGTAGCAAACGCACCAGAAAGGGCAGATGCTGTCCGGCGTTCTCAGCTATGCGCTCCGCGCCGCTGCCATGTAAACGTTTGGCCCGGAGCATCAGGATCTCACTTTACGATCAGGGCGGTGGCGGGAAAGGCCTTTATACCTGCTTCGTGCATCTTGTCCATCGGTTCCGCGGCTGCAGCTCGCGAAATCGGCGCGGGATTCGGAGCCATGGTGCCCCCGCTGTGGTCGACATCATTTGCGTTCGCGGTCT
>DASWBC010000143.1:0-5631 GCA_036390815.1 Gemmatimonadaceae bacterium | reverse complement strand
TCCACCTGCGCGGGCTGAAGCAGACGGCCCATCTTCTCGCCCTCGGCGCTCAGCTTCCATTGCAAGTCCATGAACTTTCCCTGTGCCTGCTGAACGGCGGAGGTGAGTGCTGCGCGCTGCGCATCCTGAAGTCCGATTTCGCTCTGGTGCTGCATCACCAGCTCCGGCGGGAAGAAGTTGCGTCCGAAGTCATCCGGACCACCTGGGCCCGGCCCCGGGTTTCGCTGTCCCGGCGGGGCTCCCTGCGCCGCGAGGGTTGCGGAGCTGAGCACAAACGCGAATGCAAGAATTGAAACTCTCATAATCAGGTTCCTCTGTTCAAAGGTGCTGGGATTATTTCGTCCAGAATGGACGTACCGAGCGCGGGCATCTCGCTGAGCAGCTCGCTGCCTGGAGTTTGGAGGAGAACATCTGTCGGCGCGCGCCATGTCGCGATCGCAGGCGTGGCCGCGGAGGGGGAGGACGATCGCGTTTGCGCCAGCCAGATCGCGGCGATCGCGATAGCTGCCGCCGCTCCTAACGCGAGCGGCCGAACGCGCAATGTCGCGCGCCCGCTCTTGGGAGCGCGCGCGCGTCCAAAGGTTTGCGTGAAGCCCGGGACACGATCACTATCGGCCTCACGCAGTTGCACGAAGCGGCGACGAAGCTCGTTCTCGTTCTCGTCCATCGTCACAGCTCCCTGGAGTCGCCGAGTAGCACGGCGAGTCGCGCTTTGCCGCGCGCGTAATGCGTTCGCGCGGACCCAACACTGACACCCATCACGGTCGCGGCCTCCTCGACCGTGAGGTCGTGATAGAAGACGAGCTGCAAAACCTCGTGCTGGCGCGGGGCCAACTGCGCAAGCGCGTTACCCAGACTGAAGCGGCGCGAGTCGCGCTCGACTTCCGCGTCGGGCGCGGCGAGCGCTTCCGGCTCGAGACCATTGCCTTTGCGCTTCAGCAGCAGTCCGCGCAACCATGTCTTGCGCCGCTCCGACGCGGCAGTGCGGCGAATCACGCCGAAGAGCCAGGTGCGAAAACTCGATCGCCCGTCGTAACGCGCACGTCCATCCAGCACTGTGAGATACACGGTCTGAAGCACCTCCTCGGCGTCGTCCCGATGGCGTCCACAACACGCCATCGCCCACCCGAAGCAGTCGGCGTGTGCCCGCTCGAGCTGTCGTCTCAGCTCGACATCGTCCATTGCACGCTCCTGGGCTTCGGGGGCTACGAGAATGAGTGTCGTGAGCGCAGATCTCATATGACAGCGGACGGTAGTTGCCGGGGGACGATCATCACCTTAGCGTTCGAGTATGATGCGGTTCACTGCAGTCCTGTCAATCTTCGCGGCTCTCGCGTGCTCGAGCGCGACGCGCATCACCGAAATTGTCGGGACATGGGGCGGTGACAACGCCGGGTTGATTGTGACTGCGACTGATGTGCACGTCCACATCGGATGCACGCTCGGCGATGCGGTCGGCCCAATTCGTCCCGACGCGGATGGCCGGTTCCAGGCCAACGGGACGTACAACGTCAACGCATTTCCGGTCGATCGCGGGATCCTCCATCCGGCCCAGTTCACGGGACAGATCACCGGACAGACGATGACACTCACCGTCTCGCTCTCCGATACCGCGCGGGTTTTGGGGCCGGTTACCCTGACTTACGGGAAGGAGCCGGTGATGGGCCCGTGCCCTATCTGTCGAGTTCCAAAGGGAATTCGGAATCGCTAGGGGGGCGGAAACTGAAAACTGCAAAACTGAACTGAACGGGGTGGGAGGTGTCAGAGAAGCATAGGTGCCAGGTATCAGGTTACGACGCCCGGACTTCACCAGGTGGCATTCCGGGCACAGGCAGTTGCTTGTACCATGAATCGCGACGGTGAAGTCCGGGCGTAGTGACCCGGTACCTGGCACCTACGCCTCTGACACCTCCCACCCCGTTCAGTTCAGTTTTTAGTTTCTTACGGCGACATCGACAGTGTACCCATCCTTAGCCAACAACAACCGAAGCAGCTCCACCGCGCTCTCGTTGGCGTGGGTGATCAGAGCGAGTTGCGAACCGGCCGCCATGAGCTGCGCCCTCGCCTGGCGCTGAATCGCATCCCTGTCTTCGCGCGTGAACGGGTTCCATAGTCCTCCGCGCTCGTCGTACGTCTGCATGTCGCGAATCTCCACCGCGATCAGCTTCGCCGGAGGAATGCGAATGGTGATCCGCCTCCTCTCGTGATCGATGATGACATCGGGGTTGTCGCGCAGGTCGATCCCCGCCAGAAGTCGCCCCGTAACTACCACCAGCGAACGCTTGGTCGAGCCGTACCATGTATTCTCGTAGACGATGACGTCGCGAACCGTCGCCTCGCTCGAGACGAGCTTCGCCACCGCCTTGATCTGATCGACGACGACATCGTGGGTGATGTTCGTCTCGTTGCGGCCGAACATCGCGCCGGGCATCATGCGGCTCGCGCAATAGCCGAAGCCGAGGAGGATGACCAAAGCCGCGGCAACGAGAAGTAGGCCGGGGCCGACTTTTCGGTCCCTCGGCTCGGTTGGCAATGGGGCTGCCTCGCCAGTTCTTTCCAGGATCAATCCTCCGGGTTTCGGATAATGCTACGGGTTCCCGAGAGTGCGCAGCAAGGCCCGGCGCCAGCGCCGCCGCTCGAGTAGTACCTGCCGGGCCCTCAGCCGTGGATTGTCATTTGTGCTGGTGCCGGATTTCTCACGGCCTTAGGTTAGGCGATACATGTGTTCGCCACCCTGTCACGTCATGAGAGTCATATGAGATCCTCCGTCATCAGCCGGACCGTCATTCTGCGATCGCTTGCGATCGCCCTCGTCTTCACCGCGCCCGGTACGATTTCGGCGCAGAATGGCAAACTCCCGCCGATCATCGATCGCGAGCTCTTCTTCGGCGACCCGGAAATCTCGGGCGCGCAGATCTCGCCCGACGGCCGCTACATCTCCTTCCTCAAACCGTACAAGGATACGCGCAATATCTGGGTCAAGCGCACCGCCGATCCGTACTCGGCCGCCAAGCTGATAACCAACGACACCAAGCGTCCGGTCAGGCAGTACTTCTGGAGCAGAGACGGGAAGTACATCCTCTTCGCCCAGGACCAGGGGGGCGACGAGAACTTCAACATCTACGCGGTCGATCCGGCCTCTGCTCCGGCCGCTGGACAGGAAGTGCCTGCCGCGCGGAATCTGACTGCAGCCAAGGGCGTTCAGACTCAAATCTACGCCGTGCCCAGAACTGACCCCGACATCATGTACGTCGGCATCAACGATCGCGACAAGGCATGGCACGATCTCTATCGCGTCCGCATCTCCACCGGTGAGCGCACTCTCATGCGCCAGAACACCGAGCGCATCACTGGCTGGGTCTTCGACAACGCCGGCGCGCTTCGTCTTGCCGTTCGCTCCACCGACAAGGGCGACACCGACATCCTGCGCGTCGATCCGACGGGCTTCACGAAGATTTATTCCTGCACTGTCTTCGAGACCTGCGGTCCCGACCGATTCAACAAGGACAACAGCAAAGTCTACATGGAGACGAACAAGGGCGCTCCCGACCTGACGCGTCTCGTGCTGTTCGATCCCGCGACCCAGACAGAGCAGCTCGTCGAGTCGGATCCGCTCAATCGCGTCGACTTCGGCAACGCCTCTTTCTCCGAAGTCACCGACGAGCTGGTCGCGACCGCGTACACCGACGAGCGCCCCCGCATCTACTGGAAAGACAAGGAGTGGGAGAAGGATTATCAGCTGCTGAAAAGCAAGCTCCCTGGCAAGGAGATCCAACCGACTTCTACGACCAGCGACGAGCGGCAGTGGATGATCGTCGCCTCCAGCGACAGGGAACCGGGAGAGCGCTACCTGTTCGACCGCAACACCAAGAAGTTGACACCGCAATACAAAGTGTTCGACAAGCTGCCGCGTGAATCGCTGGCGCCGCAGAAAGCCATCAGTTATCCGTCTTCCGACGGTCTCAGAATTCCGGCCTACCTCACGCTGCCCGTTGGTGTGGCGCCAAAGAATCTCCCGCTCGTCGTCTTTCCTCATGGAGGTCCGTGGGGCCGCGACGCCTGGGGCTACAACCCCATCGCGCAGTTCCTCGCCAACCGCGGGTACGCGGTGCTTCAGCCGAACTTCAGAGCGTCCACCGGTTACGGCAAGAAATTCCTCAACGCCGGCAACAATGAGTGGGGACAGAAGATGCAGGACGACCTCACCTACGGCGTCCGCTATCTCGTTTCTCAGGGAACCGTGGACCCGAAACGCGTCGGCATCCTCGGTGGCTCGTACGGCGGGTACGCCACGCTCGCGGGCCTGGCGTTCACGCCGGATGTCTACGCGGCTGGCGTATCTATAGTAGGGCCGTCCAATCTCATCACGCTGCTCAATTCCATTCCGCCGTATTGGGAATCGATCCGAACCATCTTCAATGAGCGGATGGGGAACCCGAACACCGCCGCCGGTCTCGCCCAGCTACAGAGACAATCGCCGCTCAACTCCGCCGCGAAAATCAAGGCTCCGCTGCTGGTAGTCCAGGGCGCCAACGATCCCCGCGTGAACAGGGCCGAGAGCGAGCAGATCGTCATCGCGCTGCGCGATCGTGGATTCCCGGTGGAGTACATCCTCGCACCTGACGAGGGCCACGGCTTCGCTCGGCCGATCAACAATCTCGTGCTGTTTTCAACGGCCGAGAAATTCCTGGCGAAGCATCTGGGCGGGCGGTACGAGCAGAGCCTGACGCCGGCTATCACCGAGCGGATGGCTGTCCTGACGATCGATCCCAAGACTGTAGTGCTGGCGAAGAAGGTGGAAGTTTCGTCGGGGCCGCCCAAGCCGGCGGTCGGACTCAAGCCCGGGACTGCGACGTACAAGGGGACGCTCGTCGTGCAGGGTCAGACGATCCCGATGGATCTCGTGCGCACCGTGAAGGATACCGCCGGAACGTGGGTCGTTACGGAGGTCACCACGATGCCGATGCTGTCCGCCAACGATGAAGGGACCATCGACAAGGGAACGCTGCTGCTACGGAGGCGCGTGGTTCATCAGGGACCCGCTACCGTGGAGGTCTCGTTCGCCGACAACAAGGCGACCGGCAAGATGACGATGAACGGGCAGGAGCGGCCAATCGCCGCGGATCTGGGCGGCGCCCTCTTCGCCGATGGCCCGGGAGCAAACGATGTTGTTGCCGCGCTGCCGCTGGCCGACGGCTACGCGACGACCTACCGCAACTTCGATCTGATGGGACAGAAGGTGAAGCCGCGCCAGCTCAAGGTCACGGGCAGCGAGAAGGTGACGGTACCGGCGGGCTCCTTTGACGCGTGGAAGGTGGAGATCACGCCGGCGGATGGTGGCTCCGGCGAGACCACGACTCTCTGGGTGGACAAGGTGTCGCGCCAGGTCGTCAAGGTGTCCTCCGTCATTCCGGAGATGAACGGCGCAATAGCTACTGCGGAGCTCGTAAAGTAGGGATCACGACGTTTCCAGCCCATGGAGGCAGTATGTCGAAGGTCGCACAATCAACTGAAGTGAAGTGCTCCCCGGAAACCATGATGAATTACATCATCGACATCACCAATCACCCGGCGTTCATCGGCCCGCTCAAGTCTGTCACCAACATCAAGGGCGATGTGAAGAAGCCGGGA